>NZ_JASATU010000019.1:0-135543 GCF_032906605.1 Leptothoe sp. LEGE 181152 | reverse complement strand
TAACCGGACAGGATTTGTCTGAGCTGGATTTGCATCGCCCCTACATCGACGACATTACCTTTGAACAAAACGGCAAGTTGTTTAAGCGTGTTCCTTACACTGTCGATGTGTGGTTTGAGTCAGGGGCGATGCCCTATGCCCAGTGGCACTACCCGTTTGAAAATCAAGATGTTCTGGCTCAAAGCTTTCCAGCCGACTACATTTGTGAGGCGATCGATCAGACCCGTGGCTGGTTCTACAGTTTACATGCCCTGGCCACGCTGCTGACAGATCCTGAAGACGAGCAGCGGCCGAGGGGCGCTTTGACCCACCTGGTGGAAAATTCGCCTGCCTTCAAAAATGTAATCGTGTTGGGGCATATCGTCGATGAGAACGGCGAGAAAATGTCGAAGTCCAAAGGTAACACCGTAGACCCTTGGACAGTCCTCAACGCTCAGGGGGCAGATGCCTTGCGATGGTATCTCTTTAGCGCTAGTCCACCGGAGACCACTAAACGCTTTTCCCAATCTCTAGTGGACGATACCGTCCAAGATTTTCTCATGACCCTGTGGAATACCTATGGGTTCTTTGTGCTGTATGCCAATCTTGATGCCCCCGATCTGATCCAAGTGGTGCCTGATCGTCCTGATTTTGACCGCTGGCTAGTGGCTAAGGTACATGCGCTGACCAGAGCCGTTACCGATCAGCTAGATGACTATAACCCTACCCAGGCCAGCCGTTTGATCCGCGATTTTGTGGTTAACGATCTGTCTAATTGGTATATCCGTCGCAATCGTCGCCGCTTTTGGAAATCTGAAAATGATCGCGACAAAGCATCAGCGTATAAGACCTTATACGAAGCGCTGGTAACAGTGACTAAACTGATGGCACCGATGGCTCCGTTTATCAGCGAACACCTCTATCAGAATCTGGTCCTGAGTGTTTTTCCAAATGAGCCTGAATCGGTACATTTGGCGGAGTGGAGCCCTTGGGAAGAAGAGGCTATCGATGCTGTATTACTGCAAGATATGGACATCTTGATCCGCCTAGTTGAGTTGGGACGAGCCGCGCGATCGACGGCTGGGGTAAAGCTGCGGCAGCCATTAGGAGAGCTTTTAGTACGAGTTCGAACAGCAGCTGAGATGGCTGGTCTCAAAAGATTTGAAGCTCAACTCAAAGCAGAAATCAACGTCAAACAAGTGACTTATTTAGAGTTAGCTACTGACTTTGTTGATTACATCGTAAAACCCAACTTACCGCTACTGGGCAGGCGATTGGGTAAACAGTTACCGATATTGATCCAAACGCTGGCCACGCTCGATAGCCGCGAGATTGTACATAATATCCGCAGTTACGTTGAGACCGTCATCGACCTAGAGGGAACCGTTGTTCATCTCGAACCAGAAGCCTTTTTAATCAAGGCTAAAAGTCCAGACGGGTACGCAGCTATCGAAGACCAGGGCTATCTTGCCGCTCTGAATACTCACCTCACTAACGAGCTAATACAGGAAGGACTGATGCGTCAAGCTATCCGACACTTACAGGAGGCCCGAAAAAATGCAGGGCTGGCCATCTCTGATCGGATTCAGCTAGGGTTGCAAACGTCGGGACTCGTTTTAGATGCATTAAAGGTACACCGTGCTACGGTCGAAAGTGAGGTGCTAGCAACTGAAGTGAGGTTTAATGAGCTCGCAGTTGCCGATTATAGTGGAACCGTAACGCTCCATAATACAGAGATGCGGTATTGGATTAAGCGACAAATCACATAGCCATCCTTGCTGTAGAGTGCGTTTCATAACATACCGACCGCCGAAAGTAGCTCTGTAGGATGCAGAGGTTATCTTCGGCGGGTGATGGGCAACGTTAGATCCGCGCCTTTCTCCTTATACACTGCTAAGCTGCTGTTTTAACTTCTGATAATCTACTCGGCACTCTTGTAGAACGCGCATAGCCATACCACCACCCATCTCACCTTCTTGCAAAAGACCGAGTAACAGATGTTGGAGGTCTATCTGATCGTGACCTTGCTGTTTTGCCTGTTCAGTTGCTAGCTTCATTACACGGCGGGCACGAGGGGTAAAGGGAATTTCTGAGGGGATTTTTGTATCAGAAACGTTATATTGAGCTAACAATTTTCGGCAGAGATTTTTGGCAATGGCGAAGTCCACCCCTTGGTTGTGCAGGGCTTGTGCTTCTGAGGATGTTTTGACAGCTAGCAGCCCTAAAAGTAGAGCTTCTGCACCGAAGCAGTTGAGGTGTAACTCTCGCACACATTCTTGACCTTTAGTTAACACTTCATGGGTTTCCGGGGTAAAGCGATCCAATGAAAACCCGACCATTTCTTCCCGTACTGACAGTAGCGCCACCGCCTTGAGAATATAGTCGAATGTGGGGGCATCTAAGGTACCCCAGCTAGCAGCTTCAGCTCCCTCTTTCTGATAGAGCTGCATAAACGCTTCATAGAGTTTCAGGTCACGACCGACAAATGACAGGATGCTGTCACGCCACTGCAATGCCATGTGCTGCACCTCTGGAGAGTTGAGGTCACTACCTTGGGTGATGTGCAATCGCGTCTGATCGAGTAAATGAAGCCACTCGGCCTGCTCCTCGGTCTGTCCCTCATGCAATCGGGCTTCGAGCAAATCATGTTGTTCTTGGGTCAAATATTGTTGAGTCATGGTGAGGTTCTCCATTATCTGTAAGAGATCGTCAACTGAAGCGACTCGGGAGGTTTGGAGTTGTTGGGCTAGGGTACTGAGCTTTGTAAAAAGCGACTGCGACACAGCCATCTGTTCTTGGAGTCGTGCCAAATGTAGATTGATCACATTCGGTAGGGAGAAGTCGGGATTCTCCAGACATTCACGAATTTCCTTGAGTGCAAAGCCCAACTGTCGTAACGATAAAATTTGTTGGAGTCTTGCAATGTCTGCTTCGCTATACAGTCGATACTCTGCTTCAGTGCGGTGCGAGGGCACCAGCAAACCAATCTCGTCGTAGTACCTCAAGGTCCGAATAGATAGTCCGGTCTGTTTTGCCAACTCCCCGACTTGTAAACGTTTTGACATAGGTCGCCTCGACTCCAATTCCCCGAAAAATTGCGCTTGATAACTGAATACTAAAGGGTGACGTAACGTGAGACTCAAGGGGCAGATTATAAAGATTTGATTTTTAAATTTCGATTGCTACATAGGGCTTGCTGAATAAATCGGAATCGAATCTGGATAAGGCTTTCAGCCTCAAAAGGCTCAGTTAGGTGCAAGGTTAAATAACAGAATTTTACGGAAAATCAATGGTTTCAGCGATTTCGACCTTGCACTAGCTTTTTGAAAAATCGGTCAAATTCCTTGCTGTTAAAGCACTGATTACTTTTTCAGCAAGCCCTACATATATATAGCAATCCCATCACTCAATCCATCTACTCTTCAGGATGTACGATCTTGGTCTAACAACGCCCACGCCCACCGACCGACTGAAGGTTAATGTTCAGAACTCGAAGTTATCTGCGGCGAGTGATGGGCAACGTTAGACGGAAAAACTAACAATTGAGAAATATGATGACAACAGCTAGACCATTTCTTATGTTTCAAGGCGGTGCTGCGCAGGCAGCATTGGATCTATATTTCTCCACTTTCCCGGACTCCGGTATAGTGCGTGTTAAAAAATACACCGAGGGTGAGCCTGGTCCGGTCGGAACTATCAAGGTGGCGGTGTTCACGCTTTACGGGCGTGAGTTCATGTGCTCGGACAGTCCGATGGAGCACGAATTTTCGTTTACTCCATCAAGTTCCACCTTCGTAGAGTTTGACTCCCTGGAGGAGCTTGAGCGCGCATTTAGCATTCTGTCCGAGGAGGGTGACGTATTGATGCCACTCGACAATTACGGATTCAGCCAAAAGTTTGGCTGGGTCAATGATCGGTTTGGCGTGTCATGGCAACTCAACGTTGCCACCTAACAAATCGTTGCCGTCAGACATCAAAACCACTGCGTGGCTTTGACGCTGCTGAACTCAAGCGTTAGGCCAGTCGATCTTGTAGGGAACGCACCATGCTCATAAATTCCTTGAAGCAAGTCGTCGCAGCCTAACATAGGCCCTGAGGTAGACAATGTCTTTGAGCCCTGTAGCCTAACCCTACGCAGGAGCGGACGGAATTTACAATTCAAGCATTGATGCAAAAATATCGACCGCCCCCAGTTTCACATGCTGCCTTCAGTCATCGGTAGGACAGTATTCTGAAATGGATCTACCAACGCTTTAATCCTGTGATGAAATTACCGGTATTCCAAGTTGACGCTTTTACAGATGAAATTTTCGGTGGCAATCCTGCTGCGATTTGTCCACTTGAGAAATGGCTGCCTGATGGTGTCATGCAGAAAATAGCATTAGAGAATTCGGTTGCGGAAACAGCATTTTTTGTTCGAGCAGATCAGGGATTTGAAATCCGTTGGTTTACACCAGAAATCGAAATGGACTTGTGTGGACATGCGACTTTAGCAACAGCACATGTCATAGCAAGGCATTTAAACTATTCACTGCCTTCGATCCAGTTTCAATCGAAAAGTGGAGAGCTTACAGTAGCTGTCGAGGAAGAGTTACTAACCTTAAACTTTCCTTCGCGTAAACCTCAACCCAGTAAAGCTCCACGCGAAATCTTGGATGCCATTCAGCACAAACCTGTAGAAATTTTGAAGTCAAGAGACTATGTGCTCGTGTTTAAAGATGAAGAAATTATTCGACACCTTGAACCTAATCAACACATTCTTGAACAAGTCAATCTTGATCCAGGTGGTGTCGTTGTGACAGCAAAAGGAAAAGAATCCGACTTCGTATCACGTTTTTTCACACCGCAAGCAAGTATTTTTGAAGATCCTGTAACAGGTTCAGCCCATTGTTCACTGATACCATACTGGAGCGAGAAACTCGGCAAGGATTCCATGGTTGCCTATCAATTATCACCACGAGGCGGAAAGTTGTTTTGTAAAGATTTAGGTGAAAGAGTTTTAATTTCAGGAAAATCAGTGACTTATCTGGAGGGACACATCACAATCTAACTATTCCCAAGAGCATTTTTAGCACCAGGCCGAATACAACCCTAGTGCAGCGGATTATCTAAAGCTGCTTGCTGTGTAGTAAAGACTTCGAAAACCGCTGACCAAGAGCGTTATGCGGCATGAGTTGTAAGTTGTAATAGATCAAACTTCATCTGACAGAAGAGGGTTATCTGACACTTAGAGATTTGTCAGGTTGTGTTTGATTTTTTACACCTAAGTTACTGAGATCGCATCCGCTCATCAAGCATTGAATCGTGCATTTTGGCCCTGTGAGATGTCAAAAACTTCTCCAGTAATCATCGCCGTAGCTTGACCACAAAACATCTTGACTACTCGTGCGACATCAACAGGTTCGTAAGCTCCCATGGGTAAAGGATGGTAGCTTGCTTCGGCTGCTGCTTCCACAGCATCAAAGTTTGGATTTTCCGGGGATATAGCGTTGAGCATATAATCGTTGTCCGCCAGTGTTGTCCGCACCCATCCTGGGCACACCGCATTACACGTCACATTATGTTTGGCCATCGCCAGAGCCGTGCTCTTAGCAAAACCAATTAATCCCCATTTTGTCGAGGAATAGACTGAAAAATTCTCGTTTCCAAGCCGTCCCAAGATCGAGGAAATCATCACGATGCGGCCAGCGTTCTGCCTACGCATGATCGGTAGTGCTGCCTGAGTGGTTTTGACGGCTCCAATGAGGTTGATGTCGATAACCGTTTGGACCTCTTCGTCAGGAAACTCATCGAGCACGCCAACTTGGGTGACCCCCGCATTGACGACTAGTATGTCCAGACGGCCGAATTCTCTAACTGTACGTGCAACACTCTCCTTCAGCTTCGTGCTGTCGCGAACATCGCCTTTAATCGCGAGGCATTTGACGCCAAGGGCTTCGATATTCGATTTTGCCGTTGCCAAATCTTGCTCGGTTGCCAGGGGATAGTTGACGGCATCGAGATTGCCTGCGATGTCGTAGAGAACAATATTTGCGCCTGCTTTAGCGAACTCTTCAGCACAGGCGTAGCCGATGCCCCGAGCACCACCAGTTATAAAAGCGCATTGACCAGTAAATTCACCAGTCGACTCTGGCGATGATTGTGCGATCACGTCAGTAGCAGTGTCCTGCGCGGCAGCGGGTACACCCAGAGTGGCTACAGTAGTCGCTGCTGCTACGCCCATGGCACCGGTCGAGAGGAGTTTGCGACGGGTTGTCGCTGAAGAACCAGAAGAACGGTATTGATCACGAGACATTGTTAATTCTCCGTTGCCTGTATTGTTGAGAGGATTAATTCGTAGGGAGATGGGTGCCGTAACTCACAGCCCGATCTGTTGTTTCATCTTGCCGATGAAATGCTCGTCATCCTGAGCTTTGCGGCTATCCAACAGTTCGACAGCATCGTTGCCAGCTCGATAGCGCAGTGTACTGGTACCGTCGGTCACGGCAGTCCAAATCACCTCTGCCACGACACTAGGCTCAGAGGCCTGTTCACCCACGCTACCCCAATGGGTCAAGAGCTTTTGCACGGTACCCTGGTACTCTTCTATCGTCTCGTCATTGACAAAATCAAAAGAACGACCACCAAAATCGGTGCGAATCATGCCGGGCTCGACAATCTTCACCTTGACGCCAAAAGGTTCTAGCTCATAATGCAACGCTTCGGAAAGACCCTCGACCGCAAATTTGGTGCCGTGATAAAGCGTGCCGAGGGGAAACGTCATCTGCCCACCAATCGAGCTGATGTTCACAATTGTCCCAGCCTTGTTTGCCCGGAAATGGGGCAGTATCGCTTTTGTCATTTCCAGGAGGCCAATCACGTTGGTGTCAAACTGGCGGCGGATGTTCTCCATCGGGAAGGCTTCAAGGGGGCCATAGGCACCGTATCCCGCGTTGTTCAAAAGGACGTCAATGCATCCAAATTTCTGGATACCCTCGGCCACAGATGCATCGATTGAGCTGCTGTCAGTCACGTCCAAACGACTAATCAGAATATGGTCTAGCTGATTCAGCTCTTCTTCCTTTTCCGGTGTGCGCATGGTGGCAATCACGTTCCAACCCTTCGCCTGGAAGAACTTCGCTGTTTCCTTGCCGATGCCACTGGAGGCCCCAGTAATTAAAATTGTCTTGCTCATGTTTTAGCTGCTTTTATTATTAAAGGTTCATGCCGCCGGAAACTTCGATGCGCTGCGCGGTCATCCATTGATTGTCACCGACCAATAGGCTGGCGATCGCCCCCCCTATATCCTCGGGGAGACCCGCTCTTCCCATTGCTGTGGAAGCAGCCACAAACTGGTTGATCTCGGAATTGTCACGTACCATACCGCCGCCAAAATCAGTCTCGATCGCGCCTGGTGCGATCGCATTCACTGCAATGCCTCGCGGACCGAGTTCCTGGGCCATATAGCGAGTCAGAACCTCTACTGCACCCTTCATCGTTCCATAGGCGGCATATCCGGGCAGCGAGAATCGAGCGAGACCGGAGGAGAGATTCACGATCCGGCCACCATCTTCGATCAGCTGTAAAAGTCGCTGTGTGAGGAAGAAGACTCCTTTCACATGAATACTCATCAGCGTGTCAAATTCGTCTTCTGTGGTCTCAGCAAAAGCTGAATTAATGCCGATACCCGCGTTGTTAACGAGATAGTCAAACGATTGGCGTCCCCACACCTGATCGAGCGTGTCGGCAAGGCGCTCTGTAAAAGACGCAAACTGCGCTGTTTCACCTGTATTGAGTTGGAGTGCAGCTGCACGACCACCGAGGTTTTCAATCTTGGTCACGACCGAATTGGCCTCGTCCGAACGACTGAGGTAGGTGAGTACGACACCCACACCTTGCTTAGCTAGATGTATGGCAGCGCTACGGCCAAGACCACGGCTACCACCCGTGATCAGAGCGATTTTGTCAGTCATAGTCATTTCTAAACTGGTCATGTTCTAAATCTAGGGTTAATCAATTCAAACTACCTGCCACATCCTCCGAAAGATCTGCCTGATCCTCCAATCTATTGGTCTTTTTACAAACTGCGTGCGTATCTTGATCTATGTGACTTAGTGAATAGAAAAGGAGGCGTTTATGCAGAACCAAGATCTCATCGACCATGTTTGTGTTTACGCAGATCGCCACGCCGATCGCCAACAGGTTGACATGGAGGTATATGCCACTGGCCTTGCCGGACTTAGGATTCTGCGAAGCCGCAAGCCTACAGCTTTAGAAGCAGTGCTTTATAATCCCCTGTTCTGCCTAATCCTCCAAGGCGCTAAGGAAACCCATTTGGGTATGCGCCGAGTGAGTTTTACGGCGAGCGAGTCCTTGATTGTCAGCCATCAACTGCCGGTCATTTCGCGCGTAACTGAGGCCACCAAGATGATGCCCTATGTGGCGCTGGTACTGGAACTTGACATGGGTATAGTACGCAGTCTCTACGACGAGGTGGGCGAAGTCGAAATTGAAGAAAAGCAGGCTCGGGCACTCAACGTTGGCAAGACAGATGGGGCGCTGCTCGATGCGATGGGGCGGCTTGTCGATTTGATTGATCGACCTGTCGAAGCCACAGTACTGCTCCCGCTTGTTCTGCGTGAAATCCATTTCCGACTGCTCCTAGCCCAGCACGGCGGCATGCTGCGCCAGTTACTTCAGCGTGGGAGCCAGGCTGACCGCATAGCCAATGCGATCGCCCGTATTAAGCAGGACTATGCCACATCCCTCACCGTGGCAGAGTTAGCCAGTGTCGCAGGGCTAAGCCCGTCGTCCTTTCACGAGCATTTCAAGGCGCTGACAGCGACGACGCCCTTGCAATATCAGAAAGAACTCAGGCTCCTCGAAGCTCGCCGATTGTTGATGAATGGGAACCATAGCGTCTCTAGTGCTGCGTTCGAAGTTGGTTATGAAAGCCCCACACAGTTCAGTCGCGAGTATTCCCGCAAGTTCGGCAACTCACCTAGCAAAGACTTGGCTAAACATACGAAAGTGTAGTGTTGCACAAGATTTCAAAGCCTTCCTAGTCATTGAAAAGTTACGATTTGCCCAAACGTCTCATAACAACGCCCATGCAGACCGACGGCTGAGAGTCGATCGGTTAACATGCAAAGGTGATTTACGGCGGGTGATGGGCAACGTTATATGGCATGCGATACTTCCATGAAATTGCAAATCGCTGCAACGACGGATGCAGATGCGATCATCGCTTTCGATCAGGTCGCGGCATCTGACCCGACACGCGTCCAGTTCATCCACGACCAGATCAAATCGGGTGCGTGTTACATCGCCGTCATCGACACTAACGTCGTGGCCTACGCTGTCCTGAACTACAAGTTCTATGACAACGGTTGGATCGAAATGCTCTATGTCCATCCGCAATTTCGACGCCAAGGAATCGGTTCCGCGTTGATCCGCCATTTGGTCAACGAATGCCGCACACCTAAACTATTCACATCGACGAATCAATCCAACTTTTCAATGCAGCGGCTGCTGGCAGCGCAGGGGTTTAAGCGAAGCGGCTTCATCGAAAACCTTGACGAAGGCGATCCAGAATTAGTGTACTTCAAACGCTTGTGCGATGATGCTACATAACAAGCGTATTGTACCGGAGCCGCCGATCCGATGGGATCTAAGTGGAACATCAAAAGCGGCAGCCCGGTAACTGGTTACGTTAGCTATCAAAAAGTAGTGACATGAATGTCAGGTATACAACTTCAATAGAAACTATAAACTGGAAGGAAGTGTCCGATATATTCAAAGCTGTCGGATGGGGAGAAAGGCTTTCGGAACAAGTTAAACTTTCATTCGAAAGAAGCTCCTTTAAATGCTTTGCTTATATCAGTGATGAATTGGTTGGTGTAGGTAGAACAGTTGACGATGGATATTACTATGGATGGATAGTTGATTTGGCTGTGTTGCCCAAATATCAAAGGAATGGGATTGGCTCTAAAATCCTTAGTGAACTTGAAAACGACCTCAAGCCTTTTCTCACTACGATGTTGACAGCCGCACCAGGGAAAAGCAACTTTTATGAAAAACTAGGTTGGCATAAACAGCGCTCAGCCTATATATGGCCTCGCTCAGAAGAACAAATACGCTCATTCTCCGAACATGGCTAACAAGAGCTTGAAACGGAACGGAAATATATACGATTGACATAAGGCAAACATTATTGTCATCCGCTGAAGTCCAAACCGCTATGCGGCCTTAAATCGCATTAGCATCGCATCAGCCATTTTGTTGCAATCTTAGCTTTTTCGATAACGACTAGGAGTTATTCCAGTAGCTTCTCGAAAATGTTTGGTCAAGTGACTTTGGCTATTGAACCCACATTGCAGGGCAATTTCTGCGATCGCAAGTTTTGTTCCTTTTAATAACTGTTGAGCCTGCTCTACCCGCTGCTTAAGCACATACTGATGGGGGGTGATGCCCATCGACTGCTTAAACAAGCGGCTGAAGTGAAACTGACTCATACCGGCTACCTCAGCCAGGTCTGCCAATTGAATCGACCGATCGAGATGAGCCTGAATGTAGTCTGAAATTTGCAAAATCTTGCGATCGCCTAAGCCTCCCTTATACAAAGCAACGCGAGGCTGATCAGCAGAATACTCACGGAGCAAATTGATCGCTAACACATTCGCCAGCGATTCCACATAAAGTTGCCCCACCCAGCCATCACCCTTATGCATCTCGCTACGTAACAGCATCAAAACTTGTTCAAGCTGAGGATCGCGCACACGAAATACTGTGCGGAGTTCCAATCGAGCTGGGTCAAGCTCTACGGCAGATTGGGCCACAAACTGCAGAAACTGTGCCGGAATTTGCACATGAAAATAGTGATCGTCCCCCTCAGCTCGATAGGACGCTGGGATCTGAGCTGGGATAATAGAAATGTCTCCTTTGGCATAGAGCCCCGTATACCGGCGGTCGCCCACCACCTGATGAATACGGTGGGGGCGGGGGGCCAAGCAGAGGGCAATAGCATGTCGTTCCCCTTCTAGCAGGTCTGTGCCACCGGACGGTTCCTGAAATTCTTCCACCAATAACGGCTACCAGCCCAGGGTTTGGCTCGAAGCAATCGGTTTAGGTCCAGAGCTGCTCAGAGGGCTACTGTTATGCTGAGTTGCCTTTGCCATAAGACGTTTAAGACTTTTTCAAAAATTGGCCGCAAGATTCTGATAAATACGCAAGTTTCAATCAGAAAGCTATCTACGGTTCTCTGCAAGGTCTCCAGGATACTCAAGTACCCATGCTGCTGAATATGCTGGGCTACTGGGGCGTTGGGCTATCGGTGGGCTATGTGCTTGGCTTCCAGTTTGGTATGGGCAGTCGGGGACTATGGATCGGACAGTCGGTTGCGATCGCAGCCGTGGCTATCCTCTTCAGCTGGCGGCTTTACCAGCTAATCGGTCGCCGCAAGCATGTATTTTCGGCATAGAAATAGAGGAGACAGATGTGGAAAACATCACCATGAGGTCTCCACGATAGGATAGAGCTGATCGTTTTTCCAAGTTTTAGGATTCAGTACAATATAGTGTCGCAGTGTTTGTAGCGCCTCGTTGTCACGGATAATGTGTTCGTAATAATTTCGTTGCCACAGGCGTTGATGGAAAGGTTCCCAATCCTGGTGATGTACCCCGGTAATATAACCGTGGGTCGTAATGGATTTGAATGCGCCAACAATATGTCCCAACGTGATTTTTTCTGTAGGGGCTGGCCTTGTACCTGCCCTGCGATCATTGTCGCCTAATATCGATCCGCTATGGGTAACGTTATTGCAGGATAGATTTGATAGGGATGCTGGATTATGGCGTAGGTTATCTAGGGCACCCACAAGGGGAGCCCCTACGTTTTCTGTATAAATTCAGTATTATGTTGACCATTTTGAATATCTTTGGGCATGGTGGATTTATATAGAGATAACAAGGTATCTGAATAACAAAAGGGCACCCACAAGGGGAGCCCCTACATCAACCATTTAGGTTTTATTCAAACCGTTTACTTGTCTCTATTTGCTTTGATTGTCTAGGTGCTCCAGGCGAGTCTCCTGGATATCTTTAACACTCTTAGACTGGTTATCCAAATGCTCTAAGCGTCTTTGATGTACGCTGTTGCCACCAGAAACATCTGTCAGCTGCTCATCAGAGATTTGCTCATCGGCCTGGGTGTTCTTAGTTTGATCTGTCATGGTGCATGCCTCAAAAAAATTAGGACAGTTACGAGCTGTGAAAGGAGAAACACAATGAACGCTTTTCCTCTCATGGGTATTACTTTATCCAGGCTCCATCGCTGTAGTTTTAATGGTTGCTTAGAAGTGAATGACAAAATGGCATGGGTTTGCTGAGACTCTTCTCATAGAAATCATCCTTGGTAGTGACCCTTTTCACCGGATAAACTCAGCCATTTTAAAGCAGTATTTACAGTTATCTCAGCATTTTGTCAGAAATTCTTCAGATAACTCTGCCATCCTTTGGAGCACCTTGTTACTAGATTGCTAACATGCAAGACCCATCGTCATCTTCATTGTCACTGGGTGCCACCCCCAGTCGCTTTCAGTTTAACCGCCAACTGTGGGAACGATTTGTGGCCATTGCCCAACCCTATTTTTATCCCACTGGCCCCAGACAAACTAGAGTCTATCTGGGTCTATTATTATTGTTGTTATTCGTTGTAGTCGCTGTTGCGTTTTGGCTCACAGTCGGTTTAACTTTACTGGGCAGAGCGCTATTTCCTGACTTTTTTACTACTTTGGCTGGACAACTGGTGGCGCAAGTGATGGCGTTATTGTTGTCTTGGATACCCTATGGGGCCGTGGCAACTCTAGCCATAGGGGGTGCAGTTGCGTATCGGTTGAGGCGAGGCTTGCAACAGCGATGGTCCCAATGGAGTTTGCTCGGTCTTTTATTATTGTTGTCGTTTATAGTCAACGGCATCAATGTCTCCATTAGCTATGTTTTTAGATTTGTAGAAAATGCCCTAAATCAGCAGGATGCCAATACGTTTTGGCAATTTCTGTCTGTATATGGCGTGATTATTGTGGCGGTTATTCCAATTATTGTGTTGTACCGCTATGTACGCCTGAAGCTGGCATTGCGCTGGCGTATGTGGTTAACGGAACATTTCTTGGAGCGTTATTTTAGCAATCGTGCTTACTATGAGTTAGATTCGAATGCCGCCAATACGGAAATTGATAACCCAGATCAGCGGATTACCCAGGATATTAAGTCGTTTACAGCGGTTACGTTATCGTTTTTGCTCGATATTTTAGACTCGGTGCTGACGCTAGTTGCTTTTACTACCATTCTCTATACCATTTCTAAGCCGCTGACCATTGGGCTACTGGTGTATGCCATTGTGGGAACTGCGATCGCAGCCCTCACCGGTCGTCGCCTGATCAAAATCAACTACGATCAGCTCCGCCTTGAAGCCGACTTTCGCTACAGCATGGTGCATGTGCGAGACAATGCTGAATCCATTGCCTTTTATCGGGGTGAGCAACTAGAGAGAGAACAGGTCACCCAGCGTCTGCTAACAGCCGTCCGTAACTTTGACTTGTTGATTATTTGGCAATCCTTAATTGACATATTCCAGTACGGGTACAACTATTTCACCCGGATTGTTCCCTATGTGATTGTTGCGCCGTTGTATTTTGCAGGGGAAACCGATTTTGGCACCTTCACCCAGGCAGCTATTGCCTTTAATCAGGTGCTGCGGGCGCTGTCGCTAATTACTAACCGTATTGACGAGATTGCCGAATTTGCCGCCAGCATCAATCGGCTTGGGGCTTTCTATGGGCACATGGAGCAGCCCTATATTGCCCATCAGCACGAACATCGCAGTGAGATTCAGACGCATATTGATGCTCAATTGACGTTGGAAAAGCTGACGATTTTGACACCCAATTCTAGCCAGACCCTGGTCCAAGATTTGTCTCTACAGGTAGGGGCAAACGACCGCCTACTGATTGTGGGGGCAAGCGGTTGTGGTAAAAGCTCCTTATTGCGTGCGATCGCAGGGTTATGGACCAACGGCCAGGGTCAGATCCTAAGGCCAGAGGTGCGAGATATGTTGTTTTTGCCCCAGCGACCTTACATGCTGTTGGGCACCCTGCGAGAGCAGTTGACCTATCCCCATAATTATCAGCACCCAGAGGTGACGCTGCTAAACGTGTTAGAGCAGGTAAATTTGGGCGGTTTACCCGAGCGGTTTGGCGGTCTCGATACAATTCACGATTGGCTCAGTGTTTTATCGTTAGGACAACAGCAACGGTTGGCCTTTGCCCGGGTGCTACTCTCTCAGCCCCGATACGTCATGTTAGATGAGGCCACCAGTGCTTTAGATATTGAAAATGAGCGGCATCTCTATCAATTGCTAGCAGAAACTGAGACAGCCTACGTCAGCGTGGGACACCGGCCATCGTTGTTGGAGTACCACCATAGGGTACTGGAGTTAAGGGGCGATCAGCCCTGGCAGGTGGCGTCATCGGCAGCCTATGGCCGCAAATCCTCAGAGAGACAAGTATCATCGCCATTTATTTTTCACAAAGGCTAAAAAGCCCAATACAATTTCTTTATAGGCCAAAAATTACAGACCTATGGCAAACTGCTAACTGCATGCAGTCGTTTGCTGTGCCCATAGCTGCTGCCATCCATAGCTTCCAGCAATCACTGATGCTGTGAACTACATGCGCCAAGCTATTTTTGCTCAAGCTATATATTTACTACAGTTCGAAAAAAAATGATGAACATTAAGAAGTGGACGCCCCTTTCACTCTCTGTTTTAACAACGCTAGTCCTATGCGCGGCTTATCCAACTCCCCTGGTGGCCCAGGCACCAGCCCTGGGAGATCCTGTGACCACAGTGCCGGTGGCTCAAGACGGCATCACCATTCGCCTGGTAAATCAAACAACGGACACCATTACCTATGAAGCATTGGGGGATACTCAGCCTCGCCGCCTCACACCAACAGCAGACATCACCTTGCAACAGCTAAACACCCCAGCCACCCTGACGTTCTTTTACGAAGATATTCCGAAAGATCGCCAGACGGGGGTGGGCTTACTACAAACGGCCATCAACTTTGATGAAACGACCGGTGTCTTAGATATAATTATCCGCCCCACCAATGATTTAGATGCGGATGTCAGTAACCTGACCGTTGAGGCCAACGGCAACGTGTTTGTGTTTTAAGGAGATGCGGTCGCAGCTTATGTGCGGGCACAGCTAATGCGTACTGATTAATTGGCTAATTGGCGAGGGGCTGGGCTGGGCGGAACGGTAAGTCGGCTACAGCCTCTCCGCTAATGGGCTGAAGGGTGGAAGCCCCTGAGAAGGTTAGCAACGACGAATTACCCAGGGCCTGCGCCAGGGTGCCTAACGTTTGCTTAACCAGTGAGTCTGGATTTAGCACAACCCAACCATTGCTGGTGAGTTGGCGCAGCTCAAAGTGTAGGTGTGGCCCCGTGGAGTTACCTGTGCTACCCACCAAACCAATCACTTCACCTTGTTCTACCCATTCACCGGGCTGCACTAAAATCTGTGCCAGGTGGGCATAGCGGCTCTCCAGGCTGTTGTCGTTGTGGCGTAGTATGACCGTTAAACCGTAACCCCCTAAATATTCTGATACGGTGACGCGACCGGACTGGGTAGCAACAACGGATGTCCCCATGGGGGCGGCAATATCAGTCCCTGAGTGGAAGCGCTGTACTCCAAAAATAGGGTGCATCCGCCAGCCAAAGACGGAGGATATGGAGGCAGGTACGGTCAATGGAAAAATGAATTTTTCACCCAGCTGTAGCTGCACAACGGCTTGGGCTGCTCTACTGTAATAGTCCCGAGCAGCGGCGGTTGTGCCGCCCGGCAGCGGTAGACCTGGAATGTTAATGGCAGAACCGGCAAAGCCACCTTGGGCTTGGCCAGGGGTTAAACGGTTTGCGATCGCACCTGCCAACCGACCCACGGTGCCACAGGCAGCATTGCTCACTCCATTGCGACCTTCTAACAAAAACTCACAGCCGCTAGAACGTTCAGAAATAACCACATCCGGCATCGTAGCGCCCACGTTATAGGATGTGGTATCAATCAGCCCAGCCCCATAGTCAGCGGGTGAAATCACCTCTACGTCAGGGGCACTGTTAGAAACCTCAGCCTGCCTGCCTGTCCTCAAGGACTCCAGGGTGGGGGCAGCCGCTGGCGCTGGCTCAATAAAAACTGTGCCATAATCAACAGCTCCAGACGATGGAGCCTCAATGGAGCTAGGCACAACGCTGCTGGGTGCTACAGGCTCTACCACTAAGGGGGCGGGAGCAACAGGAGGGGCAACTTGTCCTTGATGGGTTTCAACGGCAGATTGAGGGGTGGCTAAATCACTGGCCGACCCCATCTCAGCTTGGGCCAAGACGGCCTGAGTACTCAACAGACCAACGACAGCAAAGGTGCTAACCCTCAAAAGCTGTGAGCTTTGAAGCGGGAGGTTCTGCACTAGTTGAATAAATGTTTTATCAGAAGCGGTCATGGCGAAATTGGTATTTGAGTAGGAGGCCCTGCCAATCGTTAGAGTTAATTTAGGTGCCCGCTGAGCTTGAGAATTTTAGCGTTTAACTTAGCCATTTAGACTTACGTATAACAGAGTAGCAATAAACTGAAGAAATCATCATATCCGGAGTCCACTGAAACGTGGCAATCGATAGATACAGGTTAGGAATACCTAGTAATGGAGCCAATGTAGGCCCTCTCAGTTATGTATCGCGCCCTAGCCCATATACGGATACGGGATAGCAAAAAATGACATAATTTTTATGCCACTTCTCAAACCGGCATAAACGGCTTAATAAAGCTAACAATCCTGTCCTTAATTCTTGAATAGACGTGCTGAGAAATCTACCTTGAAGCTTTGACAAAGGCTCCTGCCCTATAGCTTCAAAGCGCTTAAGTCGATGCTAGGTTGAATAGGGACATTGTGTGATTAACGTTTCAGAGTTGAACTACCATGAGTCTGCTCCGTTTCTCCCAGTCTGTTGCTCTCCCAAGAGTTCTGGCCTGTCCATTAACAGTTTTAGCAGCCCTCTCGTCAGCCACACCGGCGTGGGCCAATGCTGATGAATATGCGTTTACACTGGTCAACGATACGTCCGTCGACATGCTGGAGTTTTATGCTTCGCCCCAGGTGGCTAACGATTGGGAGGGCGATCTCCTGGGGAATGAGGCGGTTCGAGAAAATGGCGATTGGACTATTATTACCCTGTCCGGTGACCGTGGCTGTATCTATGACTTTCTGGCCGTATTTTCCGATGGTGACAAACTGGAAAAATATGGCATTAACGTATGTGATTTAGAAACCCATACGTACTATGAAAACTAAACTTCTATCTTTGGAACAACGTCCCGCCCTAAATTGATACCCTGTTCTAGGGTCCTTTTTGTCAAGGATTTTCTTAGCCTGCAGCCACACTTGCCGTGTGCCTGAGCTTGATAAGTTCTCCCGTTCACTTGGGCAAAGTGGACGTAGCTGACTCGCCATTTTTCACTAAATGTCATCGTCATGGTTCGTGCGCTTGTTTACAATCTGTATCCGGTGGCTGAAACCCTTAGGGATTGTTTTGGTCACCGTTTGCCTCTGTATTGCCATGGCTGCACCCGTGCAGGCATTCTGCGGGTTCTTCGTTGCTAAAGCAGACAGTACTCTAGAAAATACGGCTTCCCAGGTTGTCATCGCCCATAGTGGAAATCGCAGTGTCTTTATGATGGCCAATGATTTCCAGGGGGATGTTCAAGACTTTGCCCGAATTGTTCCAATTCCGGTGCTCCCAAGTCGCGATCAAGTCAGTGTCGGTGACGGTGCACTCATAGAAAAGTTGGGTGCGTTTACGGCACCGCGATTGGCTCAATATTTTGATCATCCCTGCCAACAAGAATACGATTGGTATCGAGTTATCGTCTTTTTGGCTAGTCCGATCATTGTATTCTTTTTGCTCTCATGGATCTGGCCCAGACTGAACAAACTGGCACTGGCAATCGCACTGTTGTTCCTGACGCTTCTGGCTGTGGCTGCTGTACCCTCCTTTCTCAATCAGGCGAATAAAGCAGGGGGGCCTAATCGAACCATTACCCAGTCTATGCCCGCTGTCACCGTTGAAGATGAGTTTACGGTTGGAGAATATGATGTTGTTATTTTAAGTGCTAATGAGTCAGATGACCTGGTAACCTGGTTGCAACAGAACGATTATCAGGTGAGCTCAGATGCAACTACAATGTTGCAATCCTACATTGATGCAGAGATGAAATTCTTTGTGGTGCGGGTCAATCTAGGAGAATTTCAAAAAGTGGGAGGACAATTTTTACGTCCCATTGTCTTGGACTACGAATCGGACGAGTTTATGCTACCCATTCGTTTGGGGACCCTGAACGCCAAGGGCGACCAGGATTTGATTATTCATGTTTTATCGCCTACTGCCTACGCTGAAATAGCTAATTATCAGACGCTGCCTGTGCCGACCGATGCAGAATCTAAACCCCGTTGGCCGTCTGGTCATGAGTTGCCAGCCTTTGTTCAAAGCGAATTTGGCGACTTTTACGAAACAATGTTTCAACGCACCCATGAAAAATATGCCAATGCTGTGTTTTTGGAGTATGCCACCCGCATATTTGGTGAAAATATTAAGTGTGATCCCTGTGCAGTGGCCCCTGAAGAACTGCCAACAGAAGAGGATCTAAAGGACATGGGCGTATGGTGGAGTGAGGAGTTTCCTGAAACCTGGATCACTCGATTGCATGTGCGCTACAACTCAGACACCTTTCCAGAAGATTTACGCTTCCAAGAAGTCACCCTTGAGAAACTGGCAGAAAAACCTGGAATTGCAGGACGTTCGTTCCCGGAATGGGCGGGTGTGGACTTTCAGGCGAGATATGTGATTAGACGGCCGCTTGGATCTGCTGTTTGTATCTCCCGCTGGCGCTATCAACGTACCATGGCTCAAGCCGCTGAGAATCTGGCGATGATGACGGGCTGGGATAATGGAGAAATTCGGCAGAAAATGATTGCTGATCGTCGTGTCAATGCGCTAGATAAGCAGGGGCAAACTAAACTACACCAAGCCATTAATGAGAATGATCTTGCCAAGGTACAACAACTGATTGAGCAAGGGGCCAATGTGAATATTGTTGGTAATCAGTGGAGGGGGATGACGCCCCTGGTGAATGCGATCGCAAATGATCAGCCAGAGATCATTCAACGTCTGCTGGACAATGGGGCTGACCCTAACGTTAGTTGGCGAGGGGAGCCTATTCTCTTATGGGCCATTGGGTTCAGCGATCTGACGACGGTTGAACAATTGCTGGAGGCTGGCGTTAACGATTCCACACTCCAAATAGTTTGGGAGACAGCTCAAACATCAAACAATGAAGCCTTAATTGAGGTGTTGCAGCCCTATGTAAATAAGCAAATCTAGGACCGTTTACGTGTTTAGAATTCCTTATTTATCTTTTTCCCGCTGGGTAGTCTGCACATCATCGTTGGTATTAGTTGCTTTATGTGGCTACCAGATCATGGCAAATATCTTGAATTAAACATCGTAACCACTGGTGTCCAGCATCATTGTCATGGCGAGGATGCCACACCATGTGCATGGGAAACTGTCCAAAGTCAGTGGGTGGTGCAAATACACGATATTGAGGATTGCCTACATAATGTTGGGCAATGCGTTTGGGCAGTGTGGCACAGTAATCTGTTTTGGCAATGATGGGGGCAACTGCTAGAAAATGAGAAACTGCGATCGCAACCTTACGCTGAATCGATTGCTGTTTAAGCATAGTAAACACCCCATTTTCTAGTCGGCTAGGAGATGCAACAATCACATGCTTCATGGTTTCATAGGCGTCTATGGTCAGCATATCTCCGACACAAGAATTTTCAGCCCGCACAACACAGGCAAATTCGTCCTTCAAAATGGTTTGACACATCACTTGTTCAGGAGGGTGGTCAAACTGACTGAGGGCCAATTCAGTGACTCCGCCATTGGGTTTAGCTGCCGCTAAATCAGCTCCTATGGGCACTAGCGTTAACCGTACCTGTGGAGCTTGCTGGTGAACCATTTGAGCTAAACGAGGAATCAACACAGATTCAAAATAGGGATTTGCAGCAACATGAAATCTTCGCACACTTGTTTTTGGTGCAAAGATAGGTTCTCTTTGAACAACAGCATCTAAATCTTCCAGGGCTTTTTGCACAATGGGGGCAATGGCCTCAGCCTTTTTTGTCGGCACAATCCCATACCGAGTGCGGGTAAAGAGCGGATCGTCAAACAAACGCCGTAATTTTGCTAATGAACCGCTGACCGCAGGCTGCGTCACACCTAATCGCTGACTGGCAGCTGTCACGCTTCGCTCCGTCATCAATGCCGAAAAGGTTCTGAGGAGGTTGAGGTCATAGTTCATCTTAGATATCACTCCCAGCGATATCTAAACTATAGCTTGGTGTACATAGTTCACAACATCAGTGATTGCTGAAAGCCATAAATAGTGGCAGCTATGTGCCCAGAAAGCGACTGCATGTAAGCAGCAGTTTACTAAGCTAGAAATTAATATTTGCTATATTACAGACGAACCACCAATTAACTGATGGAGGAACAGAACACTGGCACAGGATAATCTAGCTAACAGTTAGTAGAGACAGTGCATATTTGTATACTGGCCAGGCGATAGCATTAAACGACCTGAGGATCCTAAGGACCAGGAGATGGTTCAAGTGTGTCGAAATCCATCGCGTTGCACCCAGGCGAACAGATTTAAAGTTTATTTTGGAGGCTCGGTGACTGAATAATGCATGGCTGTTATCATCTAACACCGGGCAAAGATTTTGACGTTTCTTTTGAAGGATTTAGAGGAATCAGCTGTTTCGAGTCTTCCTATGAAATTACTTTAGTGGAGGCATCCTTCCAGCGGACAATCGATACTTTATTTGAAATAATAAATTCGAGACTGCACCTTAGGGATTGCTACAACAGAACTATTCTTCCAAGCTCAAAAAATGCCTTTGTAGTATTTAAACTAGTGGATCATAACTGGATTTATATCAGTGAATTAGCACCACAGATAATTTTTTCGGCACTAGATCTCTGTAGGCTTTCAGAATTAGGTAGTTGCAAAGTTATACATTTTGAGAATGGAAGCAGTGATGGAACAGTCAATCTATCTTTATTTAACTCAGGTATATTAGCTGAGCAATTGGAGTTCGTAGGCTCAAAAATCAGAGGTTATGAGGGTAGTGCTGACGACAATATTGATTCATTGCTAGATCGGCTACAACAAGCAGGAGAACCTATCATCACTGACCACTATTACCGATGTATTAACACCAAGCAGGAACTGGATTCAGTACAAGTTGTTTTTGATGCAGCCGGTATGGCGTCTGCTTCCTTAAAAATTCAGGGCGCATTTGCACCTTGTATTACCTGGGACAGACTGCAAACATCTCAAGAATTGAAGATTGCCATAAAAAACTTAGATGACCAAAAGATACAAAGACTCGATTATGTGGAAGTTAATGAAGCAAGGAATTAGTATTTAGTTAAGCTTTTTTCGTTGTATACCGATTTTTACAGTTCTAGTTCCCAAAATTCTTGATCAAAATTTTGGCCATACTTTCTAATATTTTTCTTACTGCTCATTAAATTAAAGCCAAGAGTTTTATATAGTTTGCGAGCAGCGTTCAGACAGCTGTAGGTTTCCAAGCGTAATGTCTTGAAATTATGCTTGCGAGAGTGATTGATGATGGCATGCATCATGGTCCTGGCAATGCCCTGCCCCCTAAACTCATGGACTACCAGAACAAAATTCACAAATGCCGTTTTCTCTGATTCTTTTGAAACTGCTATGGAACCTGCTCGATGCCCCTGAAAATAGGGAATTAAGAAGAGATCAAAACCACTGGCATTATCGAAAAACAATACTATTTTTCGAGCAATGTCGATTTCAAATTGTGGCTCTAATTGAAAATCTTGAGCATAAATTTTCCCGTGCATTGAAATGACCCAGCCAATATCACCAGGTGTGGGTTTTCTGAGTACTATGTCCATCTAGCATTTTGAACAATAAGCCAATAATTTTTACCTTTCAGTGGTTGTTTCTAACAACTGAATGATATTCGACCATCCTAGGGAGCGCGCATAGTCAAGTGGTGTCCAGCCCCGATTGCAACAGGTGGTCTGACTGGCTCCCTGTTTTAACAGGACCTTGACGGATTCTATACGACCATGGAGTGATTCTAAGTGTAGCAATGTCTGACCAGTGTCAAATATTGCCCTGACAACATCTGGATTCTTCGCAATTTCCTCTGCTATTAGGTTGGCGATCGTCCCCTCAAATTCGTCATTCCGCTCAGGGATAAACACCGTATCTGGCTCTGGAAAGTCCAACCCCCAGGCCTGATCATATTCTTGACGTTCTACTGCCTCCATCCGCCCCCTGGTTACCTGTACAGTGTGGCCCCCATAGACCTTGCCTTCTAACACACAGAGCCAATCACTAAGATCGGTCAGCGGGCACCGGACCTCATCACCTTCGACCCAGGACGTGAGGTGGCTAGGTGTGTTGAGCAAAATGCCATAGATATCAATGCCGTCAAAGTTGATTTGATCAATCCACATATGCTCGACCGGTGCCTGTGGGTTAGCGGCATCATCAGAAAATGGAGCCTTAACACAAGCCAACTCCAGGGCAGGAATAATTCTGTTGAAGTCCAGAGCTACTTGATTCCAGAAATATCGAAACGTTTCCCTAGCCTGTTGTGATGCTTGTAGTAACTCCGGATCATCATCTTTATGAAAAATAACAGGATCGTCTTTGCTCATGACTGCCTCGTTTTTTATGGGTCAATGCAGTTCTATGCACAATGCCAACATACCTTACCCCCTTGCACCTGACGCGATGTCAGGTTTTAGCATGCAGACATCAACCGCAGCCCTAAGGAGCTGAGATGACGAGCCAAATGAAAATTGGTGAACTTGCCAAGCAAACTGGACTCTCGATCCGGACGTTACACTATTACGACCAGGTAGGGTTGCTGTCACCGTCTCAGCGCACCAAGGCAGGACATCGCCTCTACAGTGAGCGGGATATCATCCGGCTTCAGCAGATTGTATCACTCAGGCAGCTGGGCTTTACATTGTCAGAAATCCGTGACTGTCTAGATAGTCCTGATTATGCCTTACCTCAGGTGATTGATCTGCATCTGGCGCGCCTGCGGGAGCAGATGGCGCTGTCGCGGACATTAGTGCAGCGGTTGAGTGCGATCGCAACTGATCTTAAAACCACGAAATCTGTTGCGGTTGAAAACCTGATGGAAGCAATGGAGACCATTTCAATGTCTGAACAATATTTTACTCCCCAGCAGCAAGCTGTGCTCGCCGACCGTTTTCAGGAGCATCAAACAGAGTGGCAAGAAATGCTGAGCTTAGCCCGTTCTGAAATGACCCAAGGTAGTGATCTCAAAGGCATCAAGGTAAAAGCCTTGGCCGACTATTGGCAAGGCATTATGAAATCCCTAATTTGTGGTGATGAACAAATTTATGAGTCGTTTGCGAAAATATATCAGCAAGAAGGTGCCGCCGCCGCCAGTTGGGGCACGATGGATGAGGCAACGTTTGACTATATTCTCAAAGCCATTGCCTTCTCTTCTTTAGCTGAAGATATTGAGCTGCACATATCGGCAAAAAACTATACCCCTGAAGCGATTAATGTAATTACGTTAGGACAAGAAATTGCCCGTCAGCTAAACCTGGGTGTCTTTGGCACAGAGGCCATGTTGTTGGGATTGTTGGCTGAAGGGACCAGCCCAGCCGCAAACGCCTTATCCGCTGCCGCCGTCACGTTTGATGATGCCCAACGCCATATTGTGGCCTTACTGGGAGCCCGTCCTGAACCACCGGTCGACATTCCTACCCCCCCGTCGCTACCGTTTGCCCCGAGGGTGAAACGGGTGTTAGAACTAGCCCGAGAGACCGTCAATGTGCTTGGACAGACTTATGTTGCCCCAGAACATTTGCTCGTTGGCATGCTAGAAGAAACTGAAGAAGTGGAATTAGCGGGCCATTTAGCCGGTTTGGCAGCCCGTGTGTTAAGAGAGAAATTTGGTATCAACCTTGATCGTCTGATGCAACAGTTAAAGGCTAGCTAAACATACAGAAACACAGATTTCGTCATTAGCTAATTTGGACCATCCCCATAGCAAAAATCCTAGGGAGCGCAAAAACTATCAAGCGTGAGTTTATAGACGTGACTAGGATTAGAAAAGACGCCAATGGAGTTTAGATGAACGTAGTACACAAGGGACTTTGGTACATTGAAAGCCACTTCCGTAATTCCGTAGGCCTGGAGGATGTGGCCAGAGCTAGCCACGTATCCAAGTTCCATCTCACCCGCGCATTCTCAGAAGTTATGGGAATGTCGCTGATGAAATACGTTCGTCGTCGTCGTTTGACAGAAGCGGCCAAGGTGTTGGCTGGGGGAGCGCCGGATATTCTCTCAGTTGCCCTTGACCACGGCTACAGTTCCCACGAAGCCTTCTCACGTGCCTTTAAGGAAGAGTTTCATCTCACACCTGAGGTGGTGCGATCGCAAGGGAACCTGAACAACTTATCACTGATGGAGCCAATTGCTATGACTACAACACCACTCCCTAAACTCAGTACGCCACGAGTCGAGACTCTGGCCAACAAACGCTTGTTTGGCATTGTAGAACGGTACGATTGCGAATCGGCAGCTGGGATTCCAAATCAATGGCAACGATTTGTCCCGTATCTCGACAACATGTCTAAAAAATTGGGCAGCGCTGCCTATGGTGTGTGCTACAACTACGACGATGACGGGGTGTTTGATTACCTGTGCGGTGTCGAAGTGCAAACAGACAATGACTTACCGTTTGGGTTGGTGCAGTTGAATTTACCAGCCCAAAAGTACGCCGTGTTTAGCCACGATGGCCATATCTCAGAGATTCGGTCGGTAATTTCTGCCATTTGGAGTGATGGCCTACTGCAATCTGGGTATGAAGCCGCCGCAGGACCGATGTTAGAGAAATATGACGAGACATTTAACTCCGAAACAGGGCTAGGTGGCTTCGAGATTTGGGTTTCGATCAAATGATCGGTTGTATTTGCTTGCTACTTTGATTGGGTAGCTTAAGTAGCAATAGGCTATGGGCTTAAGTGCTTGAGTGAAGAGCCTTGGGCCCATGGCCTATTGTGTTCCGAGGGAAATATCCAGCATTGCTCTCTCGGCATGCCGCACAGGTATATTTTTACTACGAGTTATTACTGATATGCTTGACCATTTCTTCATATAAAAGCCGACATTATTTATCTCTTTCATACAGTCTATTCATTAGTCTATGGGTAATTGAGTGCTTATTGTTATTCCCGCTCTAACTAAATCAGTTTTCCAGCACTGGCTAGATTGCTTATGCGCTGATTATCGCCAGAAGGCTGACTATGCAAGTCATCTAGCTTGTAGTAGTACATAGCTTTTAGCTGTCGCTGTATTTAGATTTCAAGAGAGAGCGTTACGCGTATAGCTAAGGATATGCTCTCAAACCCAGATCCATAAATCAGACAATTTGATTGATATCAAGGCAATCCTTTGAAACCTGTATCCGGTTAAAATAAAGATGCTAAGACTGACAACTGTTCAAACTCTCTTCAAACGTTCAACATCAAGCATCAAACCTATCTCTAGAAAATTGATGCTAGTTTTCGCATTCAGTCTGCCGCTAATCTTCAATCAAGCAACCGAAACGGTAGGGCAAACTGAAACGGTAGAACAATCAGTTGAGACGCATACGTTCAGTAGCTTTTTAGATTGGTGTGCCAATCGAGATAACCTTGAAGAATCAGCTCGCATGACGGTCGATAGGCTGTTGCTGTTGACCGAAACGTCTGACTGTAATCAAGCGAACGAACGTCTCTTAACCCGAACTCACTTGAGTTTACCGGGCAACCAAGGGTTCAATGGCAGCCCGGCAAGTCCTACGACTAGTGCAATTTCAAACCTTGAGCCGTTGCGATCGCTAACGCATCTCACCAGCCTTGACCTGTCGTACAACAAAATATCAGATTTGAGTCCGCTACAGTCCTTAACTAATTTGAGAGCCATCAGGCTATGGTACACCCCTGTTGCCGATCTCGCACCTCTACAGACGTTAACAAATCTCACTATCCTTGAGCTGATCGGCACTGAGCAGGTTACTGATATTAGCCCCCTCAGTTCACTGACTCAGCTTTCCCGTTTAGCCATTAGCGATAGTCAGGTTACTGACATTAGTGCAGTGCGCTCCCTCACTCAGCTAGAAACCTTACAAATTGCCAACAATCAAATTACCGACATTACCCCCTTAAGCACCCTGAGCAACTTAAAGGAACTCACAATGAGCAACAACCAAGTCACTGATGTGAGTCCACTGCAATCGTTGACTAACTTAGAATTCGCCTATCTGTGTCGCAATCCCATTGATAACATTGACGTTTTACGCCCTTTGGCCGATAGAACAGAAATTCTGTTTGGAGCACTCTGTCCAGCATTTGATATTTGAATTTTGGCCCTACCGTTGCTGGGTAAACATGTCTTGTCAATCTCGACGATGACAACCGCTTTATTGAGATATCCGGTGAAGGCCAATACTTTTCATACCTATTCAGCTTTGGGAGCATAACCATGAGGCAGCAATATTGGGTCTTTATCAGTGCAGTGATGGCAGTAATAGCAGCAATTGTCATCAGTACATCACTCTCAAATGCTGTCCCAATCGCCTCATTTGTGGGCATTGGTGACTTACCGGGTGGTTGGTTTAAAAGTTATGCCCTGGCAATTTCGGCTGATGGCTCTGTAATTGTGGGTGCTAGTCACAGCAGCACTGAACTCAATCGTGCATCTTTGCCTGAAGCCTTTCGATGGACACGGGCAGAGGGCATGGTTGGCCTGGGGCAGTTACCGGGTAATCCCTATGGAACTGTTGCAAGCGATATCTCGGCTGATGGTTCTGTGATTGCTGGCCATAGCGATAACGAAGCCTTTCGCTGGACGCAGGCAACAGGTCTGGTTGGCCTCGGCGACCTGCCTGACGGTAGTTTTAGGAGTCGGGCTGATGCCATCTCAGCGGATGGTTCTGTCATTGTCGGCAAGGGGAGTAGCGAAGCGAACTATCATGAAGCCTTTCGTTGGACTCAAGCTGAGGGGATGAGGGTACTGGGTTCTCCAGTTGATTTGCCAATTCGTGGCAGTTTCACGAGCCGAGCAGTTGCCGTTTCTGCAGATGGATCGGTTATTGTCGGCTTTATCAATCCTAATGGCCATAATCCGCTCGGAGTGTCTGAAAATCAAGCCTTTCGCTGGACACAAACGGGCGGGATGTCTCTGCTGAGCGATCCAACAGATAAAGCGCTTAGTATGGCCTCTGATGTCTCCGCTGACGGCTCAGTGGTGGTGGGTAAAAGAACAACCGCTTTTGAGACGGAAATTTTTCGATGGACTCAAGCAGAGGGGATGGTCAGCCTGGGTGAGTGGCCTGGGTCCGTTAAGGTTTCTGCAGATGGAGCGATCGTGCTCGGTGGTAGCTTTACTGAGTCTACGATCGATGCGGGGGCGTTTATTTGGGATGCTGTCAACGGGATGCGTAGCTTACAGGCTGTCTTTACAGATGAATTTGGCCTTGATTTAACGGGTTGGAAATTGGGCGCAGCGACTGGAATTTCTGATGATGGTTTAACCATTGTCGGCACTGGCATCAACCCAGAGGGACATTTGGAGGGTTGGATAGCTGACCTCCACGGCGCGTCTTAACGTGGCCCATCATCGACTGATATGGAGCGAAACAGAATTCCTGCCTAAGGAATCAGAATTTATTAATGTCCAGCTTTTTGCCCTCATCCTAAATTCTTCTCCCGAGGGGAGAAGGACTTTGAATCTGACTCTCTCTCCCAGGGAGAGAGAGTTGGGGTGAGGGCTATCCGAACATCAGCAAAGTTATAGAACTTGAGATCTATGGGTTTCTGCGTAGCGTTATGGAGGTTGCTTAACTATCTTTTCTGTCTTGGCTGCCACCCATCGTCAAATCCCCAACTTAACCATGCAATATACTGGTTAACTAGAACACCAGCAATGTTAATAATCTGACTGGCTTCACGATAGCTAGCAGATGTTCCGTCAATGCCAGCATTAGCTAACTTTAATATCTTTTGGATCAATTGTGCTTGTTGCAAGGTTATTGAACCAGCGTCGTGCAATTTCTTGATCAAGCGTCCTCATGACGGATGGCCATGCAAGAACTTTGATATATTCGAGAAGAAGCTTTGCAATTTCCATCAGTTGTTTCAGTAAATAAAAACGACTTCTAAGCTTTCAATATTTTGAAAACATAAAAAGAGAGAAATAAGCGAAGTAAGCCTGTAGTACTACATCACCAAGTATTAAGCCCGTATAACTTGTAATTCAACTCAGACTTGCTGGATAAGATCCATGCTTCCGCATTTTATCCAGCAGATTTGCGTAATAACATCCCTATTTACAGAACTTATACCGAAATTTTGCTGTATAACTCCAGGAAAGTAGGTAGGCTCTTACCCAGCACTTTTGAGAGTTATCCAGCATTTACTATGGCACTATCCAAGCTGCCCTTAACTGCTAAACCAGCCGAAAAATTTCTCGACCACTCAGTTTTAGACAAACCCTAAAGAGTTTCTTCAAAAGCTCGTAATGCTCGACTACTGCCTACCTGCTGTGCCTGCTGAATCACCCGATCAACCATCACCTTGATAGATAATCCAGGAAATGTAGGGCTATTCTCAACAACAAGATAATCCTCACCGTCTATCACATATATTTTGAGTCCCCGATCATAAATCCAAAGCTCAGGAACTTTCACAGCTATGTAGGCATCCAATCTAGTCTTAGACGTATAATCTGACTCAATTGCTAGATCTGGAGGTGGGTCAACCGCTAAATTAAGACGACTTTTGCCAATAACAGCTTCGTAGTTTGCAATATAAAAACAATCATCCGGTTCTACACCTGCAGTTTTAAGCTCACCTCGAAATGTTGTTGAACCAAGAGATTCCCAATCACGACCTTGACGACGCAACAAAATTTTAACAATGTCAGATATTAAAATCTTGCTACGCCCATGATCAGGCAAAGGAACCATAATTTCTAACGTATTCTGACTATAAGCAATACGGCTATTGCGAGACTCACCCAGCTCCTGCAAAATTGATTCAAATTTATGCCAGCTAATGTCGGGAATTATGATCCGACTCCCCGGTTCTAAGCAAATTTTATGAATGGCGATCGTAGCAACCATATGCACGCTAGCGACGGCAGTGACTTTAGGATAACACGATTCATTAGTACTAATGAATCGCTCCGTAAGTTGGCCATTATCTGCTGCAAACACCATCTGCTTCCCAGCAGATAATCTCCCAGCAGTCAGAGGCGTGGGTCACATTGCACCTAGCAGCAGAGCTAACGCCTCACAATTGATTGTAGAAAGCAGCTCAGAACTGCAAACCTACACAGAAAGCGATAAGCAATCATACTTATTGTTTTATTCTTAAATTGGAATTATTCTTAAATAAGACTAGATTCAGCAATAATTAGACTAATCTTGACTTGGTATAAGCCGCTTTGAGTCTGATTGCGAGTCTTCCAGCAAACCTTAGGTTGTTCAGGCATTGGATAAGAGATCACAATGAGAGATGAAAATGATGGCTCCATTCCGGAAGATAGGTCTAGGTTGGTACGAGAAGGATATAACAACGTTGCCTTAGATCCTCGTGCAGAGTTAGGGCATCAGTTACGTCAAATTCTAATCAAAAAAAGGTTGAAGCAGCGAGAACTCGCAACATTGCTGGCTATTCAGCAACCTGAAGTATCACATCTATTTAATGGTCACTTTACTCGATTCACAATCGATAAATTGATTCAGCTTTTTTATCGATTAGGGTGGGTGGTTGAATTTCAAATCCATCCACGCGAGATCGACTAAATATATTTCAGATAAATACAAAAAGAGTGTCTGTAAATTAGTTTATTTTTGCATGCTTTTAAAAAACAAAATTTAAGATTAATAGATTTTTAGGATTAAAAATCTAAGTGGATTGGTTAAATAACCTGTGATTAGATTTTTAGGGAGAAATATATCTCTGAAAATCAGATTTTTGATGGGCTTTAATTCTGAAATACCTTTCTGGCAAAAGGATTTATAGAGGTCTAGCTATTTAATTGGTTGATTTCATCTCAAGGATTTATACTTATTTATTCCATACAAAAACTCCTGTTAAACACCTATTTTTATAGGAAAAAAACTATAAAAGTAAAGTTTTTAAAATTCAGCTATTTTTCATATTCAGGGATTATTATTGGTTTAAATATGTTGTTAGCCATGCCAGCGACAAACAACTTGATTAATTTTTTTCGTGCCTATTGGAGCATATTGACGCGGCGTAAAGAAGTTTTCACTACACACTCTTTAGGAGACACTATGACCGACTTAAGCAGTAGCATGACCAGTCAGCCAAGTAGCAGTAAAGGAGGATGCCCATTTACTGGTGCGACCCAGAAGTTTACCGCTGGTACTGGAACATCTAACCAAGATTGGTGGCCAAATCAGTTGAACCTGAAGATTCTCCACCAGCATTCTCCCCAGTCGAATCCCATGGGTGAGGTCTTTAACTACGCTGAAGCGTTTAAAAGTCTTGATTTAAATGCCGTTAAGAGAGATATTTTCGATCTGATGAGAACATCTCAGGATTGGTGGCCAGCAGACTACGGTCACTATGGCCCCTTCTTTATCCGGATGTCCTGGCACAGTGCTGGTACCTACCGCATCAGTGACGGACGTGGTGGCGGTGGCACCGGCAACCAACGGTTTGCTCCCGTTAACAGCTGGCCTGATAATGGCAACCTTGATAAGGCTCGTCGATTGCTTTGGCCCATTAAGCAGAAATATGGCAGGAAAATCTCCTGGGCCGATCTGATGATCCTCGCTGGTAACTGTGCCCTGGAGTCAATGGGGTTCAAAACCTTTGGCTTTGCCGGTGGACGTGAAGATATTTGGGAGCCTGAGGAAGACATTTATTGGGGCTCTGAGTCTGAGTGGCTTGGCGACAAGCGCTACACCGGTGACCGCGAACTTGAAAATCCGCTGGGTGCGGTTCAAATGGGTCTTATCTATGTGAATCCGGAGGGTCCCAATGGCCGTCCTGACCCAATCGCTTCAGGCCGAGACATTCGCGAGACCTTTGGTCGGATGGCGATGAATGACGAAGAGACTGTTGCCCTCGTTGCCGGTGGACACACCTTTGGTAAATGTCACGGTGCTGGCGATGCAGCATTGGTGGGTCCTGAACCCGAGGCGTCTCGTATTGAAGAGCAAGGGTTGGGCTGGAAGAACAGCTTTGGTAGCGGTGTCGGTGTTCATGCGATCACCAGCGGCATTGAAGGGGCATGGACCACCAACCCAGTGAAATGGGATAACAACTACTTTGAAAACCTATTTGGTTATGAGTGGGAGCTAACAAAAAGTCCTGCCGGTGCCCACCAGTGGGTTCCCAAAGGAGGTGTTGCTGACGATGCGGTACCCGATGCCCACGATCCATCGAAGCGTCATGCTCCCATCATGACCACAGCGGACATGGCCATGAGAATGGACCCCATTTATGGGGCGATTTCACGACGTTTCCTTGAGCACCCAGACCAGTTTGCTGATGCGTTTGCCCGTGCATGGTTTAAGCTGACACACCGCGATATGGGTCCCCGCGTACGTTACCTCGGCCCTGAGGTTCCTGCAGAAGAGCTGATCTGGCAAGATCCGGTTCCGGCAGTCACCCATGAACTGATTGATGGGCAGGATATTGCAGTCCTTAAGGAACAGATTCTTGGTTCTAGTCTCTCCACCTCTGAATTGATTTCAACGGCCTGGGCATCGGCCTCCACATTCCGGGGATCTGATATGCGTGGCGGAGCGAATGGAGCCCGCATTCGTCTTGCACCGCAAAAGGATTGGGACGTGAATCAGCCGGGACAATTAGCCACTGTGCTACAGACGCTGGAGGCCATCCAACGAACCTTCAACATGTCTCAGGTTGGTGGGAAAAGAGTTTCGCTGGCTGACGTGATTGTTCTGGGTGGATGTGCAGCTGTTGAGCAAGCGGCGAAAAATGCTGGTTGGTACGATGTTAAGGTTCCCTTCACGCCTGGGCGCACCGATGCATCAGAGGCGCAAACTGATGTGGAATCATTTGCTGTCCTTGAACCCATGGCGGACGGGTTCCGCAACTACGTTAAAGGCAAGTACACCATACCTGTAGAGAAACTGCTGGTGGATCGGGCTCAGTTACTGACGCTGAGTGCGCCTGAGATGACGGTTCTTATTGGTGGCATGCGTGTTTTGAATGCAAACGTTGGCCAGACCCAACACGGTGTGTTTACTAACCGGCCAGGGACATTGACCAATGATTTCTTCGTAAATCTGCTCGATCTTGATACAACGTGGAAGGCAACCTCTGAAGCGGAAGATGTATTTGAAGGGCGCGATCGCAAAACGGGCGAACTTAAGTGGACCGGTACCCGTATCGACTTGATCTTTGGTTCAAACTCTCAGCTGCGTGCACTTGCTGAAGTTTACGGCTGTGAAGATTCACAACAACAATTTGTGCAAGACTTTGTGGCAGCCTGGAATAAAGTAATGAACCTCGATCGCTTTGATCTTCTCGATTAGTCTCAGTAAATAGGCCTTCAAGGGGGCTGAGCGTAGCCTCACCCGATGCTCGGGTGAGGCTATATAAACCTTTAGAAATCTTGAACGCAGATGGATGTATTTGCTGTTGGTCTCAGGGTAGTGTCTCTACTCAACAATCTCGTAGGTCAGGAGGGGATAACTGACTCCACTGTTGCCTGCAAGTAAGGAGTTAGTAAAGTGGTATTTAATCATAGGGGCCAGCGTGTTCCCCAAGTTGCCTTTTGGATGTTTGCTGACGGGGGATGGTACAAGACTTCGACGGCAGATCTCTTCAATAACAAAATCGTAGTGGCGTTTGCGGTGTCAGGAGCCTTTATCTATCCCTATGCTTCTATTCAGCTATTAGGCTACAACGAATACTCCAAGGTATTTCGTAGAAACGGTGTGGATGAGATCTTTTGCATTTCGGTCAATGATCCGTTTTCTCTGGCAACCTGGGCTGAACAAGAGGGAGCCGATCAGGTCAGCTTTATCCCCGACGTAAATGGCGACTTTACTCGCGAGATGAGGATGATGGTAAATCTTTCCAGTCAAGGAATGGGTTACCGCTCTTGGCGTTATTCCATGCTAGTGAGAGACAGTGTGATTGAAAAAATATTCATTGAACGGGCCCCGATTGAAACAATTCCGGTGATTTCTAATGCTGAAACAATGTTGAACTACATTAACCCAGAGGCTGAAACGCCTGAGCAAACAGCTGTACTGATGCAAATGTGGCGGACGATGCTTTCTGACTAAAAAAAGGGTGAATACAGGTAATGACATCGCATGACATCATGCAGTTCTTGGTTGAAATGAATATATTCTGGTGGTGTCAAGGAATAGACAGCAGGGGTTAGGGAGTAGGGTAGGGTCGATTCAATGCGATTGAAAATCGTTTGCTGGTTTAAAGAAATCCATAATGGCCAAAAATGCGCCACCTACAATTAGTAGACAGGCTAGCCAGATCGACCAGGTTGCTTCAGCCAACCCGCAGACGATCAATAGAATGGTCGATAACAAAGGAGCTGTGTAAGAAAGCGCGCCTAACACCTTAATATCACCATGTTTAACACCGTAGTCCCAGGTGAAAAAGGCCAGACCGACGGGACCCAATCCCAAACATAGAATCGTAATCCACTGCCAGCCTGTGGGTAAGATGGTTGGCTCAAACATAAAATGACAGAGCCAGGCCAAAATTGCCGTCGCCCCACAAAAGCCGCCCACGGCATTGGTGGGAATATTGCCAAACCGCCGTGACAATAACGAATAGCTTGACCAGGTCAACGCGCAGACAAGTGCGGCCAAATAGCCTGTAGTATAGCGAGGGTCAAAGCTTAAGGATTGCCCTTTGGTGATTAGCAAACCAGCACCGATGAAACCTGCGATCGCACCTCCCACATGAAACCATTTCAGTCGTTCCCCCGGTAATAGTGCTGAAAAAAACACAATCAACAATGGCCACAAATAGGCAATCAAACTCGCTTCAACAGCAGGCGCATTTTGCAATGCCATAAAGTAGAAAAAGTGATAGCCAAATAGCCCGGCAATACCCAGAACCCACACTGCTTTGGGCAGTTTTAGATGATCCAGCGGATTGCCTCCATCTCGTATCCAGGTGGCAACCCCAATGAAAAAGGCAACCGTAAATGACATCGCCGTCAGTTGAAACGGCGGGATCGGCCCACTAAGTTTGGTCAATACGGCCAGAGTGGCCCACATTAAAATAGCTGTAAACCCAATAGTGGTAGTTTTTTTTCGACTCACACTCGATTGCACCGCAGCAGCTCCCTAATGGTTACGCTGCCCATCATAGAAGCGTAGCCAATGGCTAACTTATCCAGATTTCAGGAATAAGTTAGCTGGATTTCGGATCCGGTGCGATAACGCTTTGGTGAGATTCCTTCTAGCTGTTGAAACAAACGTGTGAGGGATGACGCCTGCTCAAAACCGACCTGTTGCGCAATTTGATAGATTGGTAAATCAGTATGCAGGAGTAGATTCTTTGCTTTTTTAAGCCGTAGGTCTTGAATATACACCTTAGGAGATTTTCCCGTTTTTGCCTTAAACCATTCGCTGTAATAGGAAAAGCTATACCCCTCAATCTGGGCTAAGTAAGCCACATCCAGAGGGCAATGGTAGTGTTGGTGAATATAATTCAGGGAACGAGAGCCAAACGATTGAGCCAGCAAGCTACTGATATAGTGCACCAGATGCAATAACGGACCAGCTGGAGAGGAGTTCTCCCCTAAATCACCCTGTTTATCAAGTTCAGCTAACAAGAGTAAACGAAGAGCATGCCATCGCTCTTCAAAATCGGCTCGAATACCCTGGGATATTTCATGTCTGGCCAGATCTGCCACAAGATGAGCAGGAATATCGAGCACTAGAAACTCGTTTGTATCTTGGGCATAGAAATAGTGTGAACATCCAGAAGGTACAAAAAAGACAGACGACTCATCCAGCTCAAATTGATGTACCTGGGTTTTGATAAACAGGCTACCGGTAAGCGGCACAATTAACTGAGCAAAGGGATGATCATGGGTACAGCCCTTTGCAGCATAGGTTCGCTTTTCACCAATAATTGTCTGCAACATGGACATAGCCTTAGGAAACCCACACTTACAATACTATCTCGCTTAGGTCACTTGCAGCTTGTTAGCCCAATAGGACGATGCGACAACTAGCAACCCACCAATTCCTTGGGCTAAGCTCGGTTGCTCGCCAATCATCACAATGGCACTGGCTACACCAAAAACAGGAATTAAAGCAAGATAAAATGCCGCATGGCTAGCAGGCACATGCCGCAATGCAGTGAGGTATAGCAAAAATGCTAAGGCATATTGCATAATTCCTGAACCAATTGCTAGCAACCAAAACTGTGGTGAAATATTGGCTGCACTGATCCCATAGCTGGGATTAAGCAGAGATAACGCCCCAAAACATAGCACCGTTGTCATCAAACCGATGGTCTGCTGCGATGTGGTGAGCTGTAAAGGATTTGCTGTTTGGATCTGTCGCTTACTTAAAAGAGCATAAAATACTGCAAAAAGTGTGCCCAGGAGTACGAGTAAATCGCCCCTGAGAGAGGCATGGTCAATACTTTGAACATCTTTCAATATCAGTAAAGACACGCCGCCAAAACTAATGCTAGCCAAGAGTATTTTCCCTAATGTCAGTTTTTCACCTAAGAAAACGGCTGCTAACAAAATGGTTAGAATCACCTCAGTTGAACCAATTAATGTGGCATTGCTGGCAGTTGTCATCTTGACACCAAAAATACCAACCATATAGGCCAAAGCCGGTTCAAAGATACCGGCCACACCTTGCTTAAGTTGTTGCCAGGACAAGGGAACCTGATGCTCTGTCAGATAACAGACCGTAAAAAGAAAAAGAACACTGGACAGTAATTGAATAATCAGCAGTGTGGTTGCTGAAATTTCTGAAAGGGCAATTTTTGTCAGGGTTACCCCGACTCCCCAGCAAAAGGCATAGCTGAGGGCAATAATAATATTGTTCATGGGTTGTTCAGCAACTGGCAATATTTTTGTTCCACAGGGCAACTGTCAGCTGGACACACGTCTTCTTCACAAAGACGACAAATTGCAAAACTTCGTAGCTCGCTAGTAGTCATCGCTGTCAGCATCTTTTCCAGCAACTTTGTTAACTGTTGGCGTTCATCCAGACTCAGAGGCTCTACAGCCAGGTTCAACTGTTGTCGACGCTCGGTTAAAATTGCTCGCCGTCGACCTTGCCCCGCCTCCGTAAGAAATAGGGCAAGGGTGCGACCATCTGTCCCAGGTCGACGTTCCACTAACGCTTGGGAAGCCAAACGATCGATCAAGCGCACGGTACCTGGATGGGAAAGACTGAGAATTTGACTGAGGGTATTGATCGAAAGACCAGGGTTAGCACCCAATGTTACCAAGGCAGCAGGGGCTTCACCGCCATATCCAGCGTTGACTTTAACCACTGCATTTAAGGCATCACCAAGGCTGAGAGCCAACGCACCTAGAAGGTTTAGGGTTCTTTCATTATCCATAGAGCACATTCATCAGCCTATATTTATTTTACATGTATGCATTATGCATATATTTTTGAAAAATGAAATTGGTTCCCATGGTTTGCCATGGCTATCCTAAACTGCCCTTGATGTTTAATACTGTTTAGTTAGCGTCTGCATTACTCGCATTATGATCTCCGATTCTGCACCTCAACGTCTACCCAAGTATGTCTCTCAGCTCCGCTGTGGTCTCGGTTGGGATGCTCAAGCTGAAGCAGAACTAGATTTAGATATGGCAGTCTTAGCCCTCACTGCTGACGGTAAACTGGCCGCTGGAAAAGAAGGCGTCATCTATGCAGGACATCCGCATCACCCATCTGGCGCTATTCAATTACTCAATGACAATATTACGGGAGCAGGCGAGGGCGATGACGAACAGCTTTTAATTCGTCTACAGGTTGTGCCTGCTGAGATTACAAAGTTATTGTTTGTTGTCAATATTGACTGTGGGGAAGAGCAACAACAGGACTTTAGCCAAACTGAGAATGCATTTTGGCGCATCTTGGATAATGCTAATCAGCAGGTTTTACTCCGTTCCGCATTGTCTAACCCCCAGTGGCAAGGTATTACGACACTGTTTATTGCCACATTGGAACGTATAGAGACTCAATGGCAACTAGCTTCTTGTCTTGAGGCCAGTCCATTAAATAATCTCAATGAACTGCTTTATGGGTATCTGCCAGCCTAAACTTTTGTGTCTAAGACCAGGCAGGGAGTCCCTATCAGCTTAGTTATGCCTGCATTCTCTTTTTTCAAAAAACTGACCTGAACGCTCCCAGCGACTGTATTCTTGTAGCGTCTCAGTAAAGTTAATTTTAATCAGGGAGTGCATTTCTGACCCTAGGGTCTCTGTTGACAGTTCCTGGTTTGATATGTATGCATGGTGTGTGCCTATTGGATTTGATTGTACCCTAGCTATCCATCCGTCTCAAAAGCCTTCCAAAAGCGTTCTGACCGCTTAGTATCATTCAGGCTTTGTCCAGTCAAAATCCATTTGTTTGGCTGTTTTTTGAGCCAAGGCTTGCCCACAAAATTTACTCACTAAATATAAGCTCATATCAATACCTGCCGAGATACCAGCTGACGTCACAATCTTGCCAGTATCAATCCAGCGGATATCTTCTTGCACATCAAGATTAGGATACTGTTGGCGCAGATCGGCGATATCTTCCCAGTGGGTTGTCACAGACTCTGTAGTAATCACCTGAGCTGTAGCGAGTAGGAAAGCTCCAGTACAAACAGATGCTGTTAGTTTAGCGGTTTTGGATTGCTGAGCAATCCAGCTAATGACCGGAGGCTTGAGCATTTCTTCGGTATGCACACCTCCAACAATAATTGGCACATCAATTGGAGGATGATTATGAAATCCATACTCAGGAAGCACTTTATAGCCACCCCGAGCAGTAACAATTTCCCCCGTTTGGCTCACTAAAAATGTCGTGAAAGGTGTGCTGCCAGGACAAATTCTAGAGGCCGTGCAGAATACTTCAAAAGGACCAGAAAAATCTAGAACCTCTGCCTGGTCATAGATGTAAATCCCTATGTTCATAATGACATCCTAGAATTGATAACTGCTTCCCTCTTCTACCATGGAGTGATCGGGGGGCTTCTAGTTTAATGACGTTGCATTACAAGACCTAGAAATAATATAAATCACTTACATGCATGCTATCGATAGCTCAAACACACTTCTAGCTACCCTAGTACACGGTCACAAGTTACACTAGAATTTGAATTTAATCATTTAAATCTAACGGCTGCCCCCTTGACTCTATTTAAAAACCTGCGCGGTGGCGCACTGGTAAGCATTGGGTATATGTTGTCTCCCCTCTCATGGTGGAATGATCTATTTTTTAACCTGCCCATCGCTCTGGCTTTTGGTTATGGGGTGAGTTGGCTAAATTCCCATTGGTTTCTCCCAGGCACAATAATTGGCTACTGGCTCTCCAATGTGCTGGGGATGATTATGATGCAGTTGGGAGCAATCGATATATTTCTGCCTGACGATAAACGGAACATTATCCGAGATACCTTAATTGGCTTGGGCAGTGCCACCCTCTATACAATCATTGTTTCTGCCTTAGTTTACTTCCACGTATGGGATATTCCTGACTTTATAACGGACCTACAGCTCTAATCTCCAAGAACATTTTCATAGAGATTTAAAGACTGCATTGAGGTCCTGTTTGGTCATGTTGGCGTTTACTTTATCACTGTACAAAATCTTGATTATCTGCTGATCAATCGCTGAATATTCTGTGGTTTCCGTCCACTTTTGGTAAAAAATACTCTCTGGATATTTATATGAGTCATTTAACAATCCTAAAGACTGAGTAAGCTCTTCTCGTAATATATGTTTCTGAGCATTTTCATCGGTAGCCCTCAGTACATCAACATACATTGAGCCCTGGTATATTTCACCATTACCATCCCAATAAACCCAAAGCAGTCCCCAGTTGTCATCCACATAGGGTTTAGCGTTCGGCTCTATATCTGAATACTCTGCTGCACTGCCAAAATGAATTAAATAATTAGACTCTTCTTTAGAGGCTGTTCGTGTCAGCTGAATTGACTCACTTAGCTGGTTAAGCTCGTCGATAATTTTGGTTAACTCTACATCTAAATATGTAGAGTATTGCCCAGAAATAAATATTTTTATATCCGTCTCCCATTTGATAACTCGGCCTGTGGATTCACCAAATTCTGAACTCAGAGCAACCTCATAGAAATAGTCTAGAATCTCGTTCGTTTGCTCCACTGACATATTCGTGATCTCAGCATCAGAGCCATCTGCAGTGGATATTGAAGAATTTTCACCATGGGGCTTAAGACAACTACTAAGGCTGACAAGCATTAGAGTAGTACCGACCAAAAAACGGATCATCAATTGCTAGGTGGCATGGGATTAACTAGCCGGATCTTAGCCTAATCAGCCGGCGACGTAATCTGCGATAGCAACCAATATTGGAGGCCACTTTTGGGGGCTATATCAGTGTGAATAACTTCAAAGCCAAGGTGCTGGTAAAGGGGAACATTTTTCTCGTTATCCGTTCTCAGTAGACAGGTTGAGTAACCGCTACTATACATGTCCCTCAGTGCTGATTGGAGCATCCGTTTGCCCAGCCCCTGCCCCTTGGCCTGCGGATGCACACCCACGAGCCATAGGTAGGCAAACGCCTTTGGTGCTTTGGACAAAAGCACATGTTCACAAAAGCCATCATGGGCTTGTAAACGATTAAATGCATCAAAACCCATGTTCAACGGCGTCCAAATCAATCCGCTCCGGAGTAGCTGAAATAGATTCAAGGGAAGGACATGCCCTGGTAGCCAGGCAAGTACGCCATGTTCTGGAGCAAATTGAACGTTACCGTAAAGCATAGCAGAACGGATAATGGGTAGAAAAAGCTGTGCCAGATTTCTCTCCCGTGTTGCAGCATCGGGAAATAGATAGGCCATAAAGATGTCTTGGGCAAAGGCTGCGCCTAAAACGTCAGCAGCCGTTTCTTGTTGAGCAGTGGTTAAGGTATTCTCTGATTGTTTAATCATAATTCACTACCAAGCTTGGTTTAGACCTTTCCCCATGATTGAGTCTTGGTGCAGGGCAAGAAGTCTTCTGGCAACAGCAGACCTAGACCCCAACCTAAGAGGGGATAGATAGCCCAGGTAATTGTGCCGCTGAGGGTGACGTTTAGGGCAAGTAAAAAGGCATTGACAACCGCATAGGTTTTCAGACTCTGTTGGAATTTCTGGCGCTTTGAAGCTTGCATAGAGACGGACTGCTTGGGCACGGGTACCTGTTGCAAAGTTTGCTCTGCCTGCTGGAGAACCTCTGGGGAGATGCCTAGGTCAGTAGCCATTTCTATGAGTTGCGATCGCGAAAATCCATCTTCCTGCCGCTGTCCCATGGCCGCCACCAAAATTTGCTGCACCTGCTCAGCTGAGTAACTTTCTGCCATTACTAAACCTCCCTACAAGCATCATTCAATATTTACGCTGTCAACTTAAAGATAGCCAACTATATTGACACTGTCAACATGGTTTTTTCGCCTGCCTTGGGGCCATTAGGTAAATACGCTAAAGCTCCTTACACCAAGCTTACAGTGCCCTGAAAGCCGCCAATGCCTTAGAAGTTCCTGAGAATTCAAGCCAATATACAGACCTGTCTATATAATTGAAGTTGTGAGCGACCTTAGGCGGCTATTCTTGTCAGCTGTTTTTGGTTCATAAGTACAGACCTGTCTACCTATGCAGTTGCGTAAAGGAGATCCTTGACTATGAAACTTAATAAACGAAATCTCCAAGAACAAAATGATCATATTTACGATGCAGTTGTTGTAGGAGGCGGAGCCGGTGGTCTCTCTGCAGGGATCTATCTGCAACGCTATCTTCTCAATACCCTGATTATTGATAAGGGCAAAGCTCGCTCATTGTGGATGCAGGAATTACACAACTATCTAGGTCTGCCTCCGGATACGCCAGGACGGGAACTGCTTAAGCAAGGGAAAGAGCATTATCTTTCTCTGAATGGCGACTGGCTGAATGCTTTTGTAGAAGACGTGACCGACGCAGGCGACTATTTTATTGTGCGTGTCAAAATTGGCCGTAGCAACAGTGTCTATCACAGCTTTAAGACCCGCTATTTAGTTGCTGCCAGCGGTGTAATTGATCATCTGCCCCAGCTTGAAAATATGCAAAATGTCTTTGATTATGCTGGCTACAATCTGCATGTGTGTCTGATTTGTGATGGCTATGAAGTTGTTGATCAGCGTGTGGGTATTTTTGGTGCCAGCGAAGCCAGCCTGGGGGTTGCCGAACCGTTAAGCTGGTTTACTCGCGATATTGTTCTATTGACCAATGGACAGTTTGAGGTCAGTCCAGAACGTAAAAAGTCTCTAGCTGACCAAGGCTTTGAATTAGTTGAAACGCCCATTAAGCAATTCCTCGGTGAAAACCATCAGATGACTGGTGTGGAGCTAGAAAATGGCTCCACAGTTCAGCTGCAAGCTGGGCTAGTTTCCATGGGCTCTCGCTACCACAGCGATTACTTAAGCGGTATTGACCTGGACTATAAAGGCGGCAACCTGATTACGGATGATATGTTGCGCACATCTCACCCACGTATCTTTGCCATTGGTGATCTCAAAGTCGGTATGAATCAGGTGATTGTGGCCGCCTCTGATGGCGCAAAGGCAGCTACCCAAATTTGGCGAGACATTCGCCGGGTAGAAGGTAGCCGACGTGCTGGGAAAGCAATTGCCGCCTAACAAATTTGTTGTTGCTGAGGATCGGCAACAACAAAAATCTCTTTTACCACCTCTATGTCTTTTCAGAATCATGCTCCCTATTACTATTGAACGTATCCTCCATGCCATAGCCCTTACTAGTCTGGTATCTTCATTTGCCCCCGTTGCCGTCGCTCAACCGTCTACTAACTTGGTAGATGCTGTACCTGAAGAGATCGCCTTAGATCTGAGATCGCCTGACGTACGCAACGGAACTTATCTCTTTAGTAGTGACCCACAGCCAACGTCATCCGATAGCCTTGCTGACAGCTCTGAATCTGTAACTGTTGAATATATGGTGTTACAGCTAGAAGAGAATCAAGTAGTCGGTGGATTCTATCAGCCACTATCAGAATATAGCTGTTTTACAGGAACTGTTCATGGAGAGAGTCTGGATTTGTGGGTGTCTCCTCCTGGTACCACAGAGGTTTATCCCTACAGCATTTTGACCCAGCTACAGCCTACCATAGCGGGGCATCCAGAGGCGACTGGCCTAGCCCCCTATGAACTAGAACTCAGAGATGCCCATCGTCTTAGCACGCTGGATCAGGTGAGCCAAAATGTTCTTAATGCTTGTCTGATTGAGCTGAGCGTTCGTTAACCTAGAAAAGGATAGTCGGGTCCCAAAGGCGTAACCCAGTTGCAGGAGGGGTCACCGAAGATTTAACGCGACAAATATCAGAGCATCACAACGATAACCTACAATGAATAGGTTTATGATCATGTTGCTAGAGCTGCCATGGGTTATTTTCGTTCTGCCATTGATGCGATGACGGGGTATGTACCTGGTGAACAGCCCGCACCAGGTACCAGGGTAATCAAACTCAACACCAATGAGAATCCTTATCCTCCTTCACCTCAGGTGGCAGTAGCGTTAAAAAATATCAATCTTGATCAGCTCAGACGCTATCCTGAGCCATCTGCCAGAGAGTTTCGTCAGGCAATTAGCGAGGTATTTCAGATACCTGCGGATTGGGTGATTGTGGGTAATGGCAGTGACGACATTTTGAATCTTTTGGTACGGGCCTGTGCTGAAGGGGATAATCGTAAAGTTGTCTATCCCATACCCACCTATGTGCTTTACAAGACACTGTCTGCAATACAAACCGCCGATATCGTTGAGATTCCCTATCCTCAGAATTTTCAGTTACCTATCGAGGCGCTAATTGCAGCAAACGGTGCACTCACATTTGTTGCCTCTCCCAATAGCCCCTCCGGTCACATGGTGTCCTTGGATGATTTACGGGCTCTGGCTCAAAATGTGTCAGGTGTGGTTGTGATTGATGAAGCCTACGTGGATTTTGCTGAATTCTCAGCCCTACCATTGGTGCAGGAATTTGAGAATGTTATTGTCTTACGAACACTGTCCAAAGGCTATGCTCTGGCTGGGTTGCGGGTGGGTTTTGGCATTACCAATCCGACGTTATTAGCAGGGCTGTTGAAGGTGAAGGATAGCTATAACGTGGATGCGATCGCAATCACCTTAGGCGCAGCCGCCATCCGTGATCAAAATTATAAAAATGCCCGTGCCAGTCAAATTAAAGCCTCCCGGTCTAAGCTATCCATCGATTTAAAGCGTTTAGGATTTTCAGTCCCTGAATCCCATGGCAATTTTATCCTGGCCACACCCAACAGCCACCCTGCAGAGTCGCTGTATCTAGCTCTAAAAGAGCAAGGAATTCTTGTCCGTTATTTTAAGCAACCTGGCTTGGAGGATAAACTACGCATCTCCATCGGGACTGAGGAAGAAAACAAAACACTCATAGAAGCATTAGCTAGCTTGATTCAAAACAACCCATAAAAATTTCTCTATTGAGTTAAATATAGGGAAAGGTCAACCAATTTCGGTGTAACGTTGCGCCGAAATTGGCTTACATACTATCTGATATGTGCTTAAACCAGATATTTGATTAAGTAATGTCTCATTTACTGAAAAAAGATAACATGTTCAGAAAGGTCCGTCGGTAATTTCTGTTCTCGCATATGATTAATCTAATAACTTAAGTTAGTGATTTTGCGAAAAGTCGTTTCGCTTTTTCTAAATCAAGTAGTACGAATCTATTTGATAGCGGTGTGTAGCGGGCACTGACATGAAGAGTCCCGCGTGTAAACTTCTGCTCTAACTGTAGTATGCTTGCCATAGGGCTACTGTATTCCTTCTTCTGGTCTGGTTGGAGACAGAGGGTATGACCCAGGAGGACATATGATCATTTTTCACAATGCTTTGTTTAGGCGTTATTCCCTGGCTTACATTTGTTGAAGATAAAGTTGTTCTAGCGAGCTATTACAGCTTTACAGAGAATTAGCGCTCTATAGAATTCCATAGGCGGTCCCTGACAAGGATCAGAGAAATTTTGGTCTGAGACTTCTGTCTGAGCGCGATCTAAGCTGGCGATCTCGGTGAGGTGATCGTTAAACTCTCCTGTTTAGCCTTGGTTTTAAGCACCATGGTGCCAGCTTTTGTTGGTTTCTATTTTAGAGAATATGGTTGAAACATCACTCTCAGTAGAAAACTGGGTGGCTGTTAGCCAAATGTTTGGGTTGACCGATTTAGTTGATGAGGTGAATGGATCAACAACATCGACTTCAACACCAGTTTTACTATCTTCTTTTCTCCACCATGGCCAGTTAACAGTTGTAGCTAGTGACAACCAAGGTACATTATTTACTAATCCCACGGACCTCAGCGCCAGGATAACCTTTATCCCTGATGTCAATGGACGATGGTTTATTGAGCGTCCACGCCCGATAGATCAAGCAGAATCAGAAATATTGGAACTTGATTCCCAAGGCAGTGAAGAGTGGGCCAATGTAGCAACTGTTGACTCTTATCGTCCTTTAGGTGCAATCCTCTTTAGGCGAGAAAGCTGGGATGACAATACATATAAAAAGGTTGGAACACAGATAACAAAAGGACTAGATCCTGGAGAAAACATCTACTTAGTCTGTAATTTCTATCGTGAAGGCTATGAGGTGCCGGGGAACGTCAATCTCGCTACCAATTTGTATTCTTCGAACAGCGATAGTATAACCGTTTGGTGGTTCCTTGAGGTTGATCAGGAGGAACCTACTCGAGGTGAATTTACAGTCAAAGCTACCTCGGGACGTCTATTTACCAATAACTTTGATCGCACATTAACATTTTATTTTGTGGCTGAGGGAACATGGCAAATTTTCCCAACCGGTCAGCTAATTGAATATATCGGTTATACCGCTATGTATACAGAGGCAGCCGCTACATACCTTCTACCTGGGGCACCCGCTGGCTGCGTACTGGTGGGACGAGGAGAAACAATAAAAGTAGAGACTGGTGATTCTGGGTTAGACGGAGATGATTTAGTCCCCCTTAACGATCAAAGAAGTTGGTCGTTAGACCCAGGGGAAACAATTCTTTTCGTGGCCAATGGCGATCTTTCGCATGCTACAAAACATGAGGATGGGCAAGATGGAGATATTGATTGGACGTTTGAGAAGCATTCTGGTGAGATTGCAGTTAAGTGGACTGTAGTGGAGGTGAGCTAACCACAGAGTACCATTTTGAGCTCGATAACATATTGTCATCTGATGATTAACTGAGCGGTATAAAAAACGCTGCTGGCACCGATGATTGATTTTTTATGAAACCCCATATCCTAGTCACCTTAACAAAAGACGTTGCCCCTGGTCAGATTCCCTATTGGGAGGATGTTGCCCAGCATAAAGCAAAGGCTCCTACTCAGCTCACGCCAGCTGTGGATCAGGTGGCGAAGAAATATGGTCATTCGTTTCAGGTGACGCGGGAGTATAGGTCTGCTAAACCTAATGGTTGGGATCAACATGAACAAGAGAGCAAATTTGATCGCACATATCGTCTGATTTTGCAGCAGAATACAGAAATTCCCGCCGCATTAATTCAGGATATTACGGTTATTCCTAACGTCGAAGCTGTCAACTCCGGTAAGGTGGCGACAGCCGAGCTGCCGGTGATTGCTAAGGGATTGAGTTTTGATACAGATATGCGATCGCGCCAAGCCATCTACCTACCAGAGGCCCATGACTACAGCCAGGGCGATTCCAAAATTACAGTGGCGGTGTTAGATACCGGCATCGATCTTGATCATCCCGAGTTAAAAGAGGTGTTGCTTCCCGGCTATGACTTTGTCGATATTCTCGATGGATCTGGAAAGTTTCTCGGAGACTATTTGGACTATGATGAGGACCCGGAAGACGAGGTGGGTCATGGCACCCATGTCGCTGGAATCATTGCTGGCCAGGGCTTAAAAATGCCGTTAGGAGTGGTGCCCAAGTGCAAGATTTTGCCTGTGCGGGTGTTGGGAGCGATGAAACGTGGCTCTAAAAAGGTCGGCGCAGGTTTGGTGGATAACATCAATTCAGGCATTAAGTGGGCCATTGACCACGGTGCAAATGTGATCAATATGAGTCTTGGCATTGAGCACACAGACGGTGGGCTACCCCATGAAGAAGTAGTGAACTATGCTCGCCGTAAAGGCGTTTCAATTGTTGCCGCGTCTGGCAATGATGGCCAGGAACACCTTTATTATCCAGGGGCACTCCCCCATGTGATTGCGGTGGGAGCCTTGGATGAGTCAGGGGAAATCACGTCGTTTTCCACCTATGGCAAACAGGTTGATTTTGCCGCTCCTGGCACAGATATTTATAGCACTTACATCGGTAATGACTATGGTTTTTCCACGGGAACATCCCATGCTTCACCCTTTGTTGCCGGAGCGATCGCCTTGCTCAAGTCCTATGCTCGACAAAAATACAAGACTAACTTATCTGATCGGCAAGTGAAATATTTGCTCAAGCATACCGCCGACAAACTGGATAAACGGTTTAAACATCCCAAGGCAGGCTTTGGCAAGCTTAACTTATTAGATGCCCTGCGACTATTGGACTACAAGCTTGCCTGATAATACAAGGTTGCTCACGAAGACGCATGTAGTCTTAGGTGAACATGATTATTTTATCTCCAGTTGACTTTGAGATCACTGGTAACTATCCTCAAGCCCACTTCATCGGAGAATAATTTAATGTCAACAACAACGGTCGACCTTAATCTAGTTGTTTACGCAACTCCGGAAGAAATTCAAGCCGATAAGGCTTCTCTTGAAACAGACAACTACACTGCAAAGCTGGAAAATACTGCATATGCTCTGCTCAATGTGATTGAGGCTCTCAAAGACTATCTTCCAGATATTGAGGTATATAACGGTGTTTATCTTCCAGTTACAGTAGCATCAGCTGCCCTGGCAGAGCTTGCGAGGGTAGGAGAGACGTTGAGTCTAGCATCGTCATCAGCAAGTAGTTTTATTACAGAAATACAAGAGTCAGCCGAGTCAGCAGCCTCTTTCGATCCAGGTTCAACCGCAGCAACAGAGGCTCAAACATTACTAAGTAACGCTCAGACGATACAAACAACACTAGAAGAAAGTATCTCAAGCTTTAATGAAGATTCAGGTGAGATAGTTGAGAGTGGTAATTTCATAAAGTCTGTGCCTGCAAATATTCCAAAAATAAAAGAAGTAGCCTTGCTGTATATTTCGCAGCCTACTAAAAGCCCAGCCACCAACAATGATCCTTTAGAAGTAGCCACAGCTACACTAAAAAGTGCCATTCAAGAACAGGTTACTGACGTTTTAAGTGGTCTGGAAGCGAAAGTATTAGAGGCAGCAGCCTTAGCAGCTGCAGCAGCGGCTGCATATGATAATTGGGACACCCTAAGTGACCTATTTGGGATTGAGAGTGCTGAGGGGGAGAGTCCTACTGATGGGGAAAGCACCGATCTAGCTCTGAGTGAAGTGGATAATTGGCTGGTTGTTCAACAACAGTTTGGTCTCTCAGACTTACTCGTCGGCTAGGCTACAGTCGTTAGTAGGCTTAGAGTTTGAAGCACTAAGGTTTATTTGATGACAGTTTTTGCCTTGAGAAATTGAAATTTCTGACTTTATCAGTTTTTTATTGATTTATTGCGGGAAATTACCATGGTTCTTACCTACGCTAACGGTTCTACCACCTACACGGAATACACCGCTGAGTTGGTACTACAAATCAATCCACCAAGCGTCACCTTAGATTCCTATGCTGAAACAGCCTTAAGTAATACAGAAACCTATTTCATCAATCAGGCAGGAGATGACGATCCTAGAGATTACATAACCAGCGAGGGTTTGTTAAGTAGAGTTAATACCCTGACTGAAAAGCTAAATGGCTCTGGATTAGACAATATTCCAAAATTATTACTTTCCAGACCAATCATTTATGCCACCTTGATTAAGGCTGCCCGCGAAGACGAGAGCGTATCAGATGATGATCTTGAAGGGTTATATAGCTCGGTACTGCGAAATGTAAACAATATTCCCAAGCGCTATTTCCTAGCCCAGATGCTTACCCTGGTGCTCAACGATAGGCGCATTCGGCTAAAGTCCACTGATAAGCGTTGGGAACAATTAGACGACCTCACGCTGTCCCAGGGGCTGCCCATCACCATTGGCCAGGTGGAGCCTGCCGTTACCGACCTGCTTTCCACTCTTTACACTGAAGGGAATATTCCTTACTATGTAGCCCAGTTTGCTGAAAGAGACGACAATCCAATCTCTCCCTATTCCTTTACGGCCTCGCTTCAGCAGGGAATGACCGATTATTTGGTCAAGCTGGGTATTGAGATTGATGATGACACCTTTACGGCTGGCGGCTACGATCAGTACTTCCTGATGGCCTACAATGAGGCCCTCAAAACCAGTACGGTTGCTGAAGACCCCATTGATGCTGCACGGGTTAAAGGTGGAGAGACTACTTGGGATTTCTCTGTCGACACCTTTGAGAGTATCGAAGAACAAGGGGTAAGCTCGGACAATATTTTGGCGGCGGGCGCGCTGGACTACATCTACTGTATTGGGGAACGCATGCATGTGTTTGATGTGGCCAATGCACTGGTATTACGCTGGGCTAGCGGTATGCTGGATGTACCTGAGGGGACGACAGCTGCTGCACTTTATCGCTACCACAAACTCCGTAGCGAACGCTCCACACCTCAAGAGCGAGCCATGCTGTATCGCCGAGTCCTGAATCGAGGTGCTGGTCGCCTGCTCTCGAATATGGTTCCCAATGAAGATTTTCCCCGGCTATGGCACCAGCTGATGTCTGAGGTGGCTGAGTACATTCGCAAGGCGGAGGGCAGCTACTCAGCAGATGGTTGGGTCTCCCGAGCCCCCATTTACCAGGCGACGAAGAACCTGCAATATAACCTGAGTGAAAACATGACTGGGATGTCTCACCTACAGGTAACTGAAGATTATGCCCACTTGCAAGAGGCGCTAGATATCATCAAGTCTGAGGATGTGGTGATCTCCTACGGTGGTCGCCGTCAGAGTATTTGGACGGTGATTGAGCAGATTGCCAAAGAAGATTTGGGAATTATGGTCTCCAGTGCTCCCATTCGTACCGCTGCAGTGGAGGGCAACAAGGTTTTTCAGTGGATTGCCACCTTTAATGAAGGTTCGGTTCAAGACAGTATTTTCCAGAATTTCCTCTCTTCGGCAGAGGCTTGGATTATTGCCCAGGCCGCCATGGAAGAAGACGATGACTCCTTTGGGCAGGACGATGACGATATGGACGACGATATCGACATGGATGAGGATGACGATTTTGATGATTGGAATTAGGTAACGAGTGACAAGTAACGAATAACGAATAACAAGTAACAAGTAACAAGTAATAAGTAACAAGGACAGGAACAAGTTACAGGTTACTCGTTATGAGTCAAACGGGGTCCATTTAACAGTTCTATTTGGCGTAGAGAGGCTAAAGTGCCATGTCACAATTGATGTATGACGAAAATATTCAGACAGAAGCGCGGGCGCGGGCGCGATCGCTACTGTCCCAATCCCAATCATTCCGGAATATGGATCGCAATGAACAGGCGGCCATGTATAAGGACGTAGTCATGGCTCAGTGTAAAGAATTGGCCGATGAAGACGGTGGTCAATTAGCAACTCAAAAAGGATTGTCAACGGGCTTGGCTGCCAGTGATCAAATCGATGACAAACGCCATCTCAATGAGCGAATTGGCCCAGAAACGGGAGAGATGGCTGCTGACTTTATCAGTGATGTCGATTTTCCTCAATTTGTCGAAGACTTGCTCACGGGTGTTTTTGACGCGAACTTAAACGTCACCGTAACGCAGATGCAGGAATATCAGAGCCTGTTAAAATCTGCGACCAAATCTCTCAGCAGCTTTGTCAAAAATGTCAGTGATGAAGATGCCTTTGCCCACATGGCAGATAGTATGGGCGATCAATTTAGTTTTATTGAAGATGAGCAGGGGCAACCGGCCCTCGGTAATGCCAGTGGACAACAGCTAGATATTGGCGATAACGAAGTTAGAGCCAGAATTATGGACGCTAAACTGGCACTGGCTCAAGAACAACGAGCCCTGCTGCGAGAAACTATTTTGATGGGTATTTCTCGATTAGTGGTCGAACGCGGTACGGTCAAAGCAGCCGTTGTCTTTGATGTTAAAGCAACTGAAAAGATTAGTAAATCTGACAAGGCTGCCGATTCGTCTACCACCAAATCTGGTGGCACCCGTGGAGGCGGCCTGTTTGGGTTCTTGGGCAGACGTAGTTCCAGCACGAACAAGCGCAGCAAGATTAGCGTGTCTTCTGCCAAGAGTACCGCAACTACTGATTTAGCTACGCAAATTACCGGTTCGGTCGAGCTTGTTTTTAAATCTGATTACTTTAAGTTAGACAACTTTGCCTCGATGTACGGTAGGGAAGCACCAAAACCCCAAAAGCAGGCCCAACCAGGAGGACAACCGGGGCAGTATTTGCCGGGGCAGTAGCTGATGTTTCGTTTCTAGACTCTCTCTTGGTTTTAATGACATCGGGTAAGCACAATGGCTCTGGCAATCTTAAGGTGGCAAGACACGGACGACGACTATACCCACGTCGATATTGATATCGGAATTACCAATCGATATTACCGATATCAGATTGGCGATGAAGCGATCCGTCGTTTTAATGGCCTCAAGCAGTTAGAAGATCCAACCTTTATCTCGCCCCTAATGGGGCCGCTGCCAGAGGAAAGTTTGGGTCGTAAGACATTGGAAATTCCAAATGAGCAGTTTGATCGCAAACATCGTTATCTTCAACTCTTTAGTTTTCGCACGGCTCAGCTAGAAGGCCCCGCTCTTTCTGAAATTGTTCAGATCCCCGCTTTCGGTTTGCAACGTGAGCAGGATGATTCCCACAACGCTGTCTCCCTAAGTTTGGAGGACTCTATGCCATCACAAACCATCGAACAGCCTCCGGTTGAGGTGGTCGCTTTTTCCTATAAAGAAGCCTCTCCGGTGAGTACGGCCATGGCCTTCAAAGGCTTATCATCCGTCATTGGTGGCCTTAAAAAATTTGCTCCCCTGGCAAAAAAAGCTACGGCTGTTGTCACCAGTCCCCAGGCTCAGAACGCCCTGAAACAGGCAGGTACGTTTCTCAAGAACCCTCAAAATCAGCAAATGCTGATGAATGCAGGCACGTCACTCCTGTCAAAAACTGGGCTCACAGGACAGCAGCCCATGAATAACCAGGCGATGATGCAGCTCTTGATGAATTTTCTCAATCAGAGCGGTATGGCGGGTACGCCCCAGATGGGCATGATGCCAGGGGCAGGTACCATGACTGCTATGACAGGAGCCAATCTAATGGGGGCTCAACAAAATCCAATGCTGGCGGCAGGAATGTTTCCAACCCAGCAAATGGGCTCTCAACTGCCCAACTCCTCGGCAGTGAATACAGCGATGTTGGCGCAACAACAGTTGCAGAAAAATCAGCTGCAACGATTCCCCACAGGGACTGCCAATCGCACTACTAACTTGAGTCGAGCCCGATCTTTTTCAACAGCCGCATCCGTCCCCTACAGTGATCAAATGGCCCTGCCAGCCTTGGCAGCCCTGCCGTCACTATTAGGAGGATTAGGTGGCGCGGGGGCAACGGGCGGAGCTTCGGCCCTGATGGGAGGTGCCAACATGAGCGGTTTGGTAACGTCCCTAATGCCTTTATTGCAGCAGGTCTTAACTCCTGAAACGGTGCAGATGATGATGCAAAACATATCCCCCACCAAGATGTTGGGGGCGGTCACCGACAGCGTCACCCAGGTAGCCAAAGTCAGTCTGGAAGATAAAAAACAAGATCAGCAGCACATTGAGAAATTAATCGCGAATGCAGACGATACTGCCATGGAAAAGTGGGCCTATGGAGCAGCGGTGGTCAATGCCCTAGCTTGGTCACCTGAAGTTGTTGACTATCGGCGGGTGGGTCGGGTGCGGCTGGACTTTACGGATGTTACACCCCTGATGCTCCACGGGCGTTCTCGGGTGCTCTACCATCAGGATCAAGACATTGCTTTTCCCCTTAAGTTAGAAACACCCCGCCCGATCCGTAAGGGAATTCTCCAGATCCTGGTGAAGGATCCAGAGAGTCTGGAGATTTTGCTTGAGAAGAAGTACAAAGTTGACGATCTCACCAGTGGGCCGTTGGATGTGGTGCCCACCTTAAGGCGAGACCAGCTGGAACTGCTGGAACCCAACGAGGATTATTTAGTGACGGTGGTGCTGGCCTGGAAGGGGCGATCGCGACGAAACCCCAGCCCACGCCGCAAGAAACCCATGGGCACCAGCATGACCCAGATGATCACCCTGATGCGAGACTATTGCTTTGATCGCATTGAAGGTCAGTCGGAAACCGTTGCCCTCAATGATGTGGATCGCTATCGGTCTTACTGGCACAAGGTATGGCAGGGGCAACTCTCTAGTCGACGGCGTAGGTTGACCCTGGACTGTAAGTACTACTACACATTGGAACGCGATCGCACTGTCCTGGCCCGGATGGAAACCCTCTCCCGCATTCAACAGACCAGCGACACCCGTCAGGAAGGAAAACTCAAGGCTGGGATGATGCTCAACCCCGAGCGTTTGAACGAACTGCTCGGTCAAATCTCTGACCATGAGCCCCTCGAAGACGAACAGTTAAACGCCCTGTTTAATACCGACAACATCAGTCTGTTCAATGCCCTGGCCCGCACTGAGGTCAAATTTAAAGGACGCAAAGGCAGCACCATTGCCCTGTGGGTCTATCCAGAGTTAAAGATACAGCGGATTTTGCTAAAGCAAGCCTCAGAGATTGACAAAAACGGCCATGTCACCAAGCTAGTAGAAGCTCCCGTATATTTCCCCATGCCCGCCAAGGCCCACTTTATCGGAGTTAGCGATGATGACTAATGCAAATTCTTCTCCAGACGACCTCACTGGCCATGAACAGTTTGAGGAGCTGGATCCGTTGTTGCCCTTTGCCGATCTCGTTCATAGCCTGACGGACTACGAAAAACAGCGGGTAAACTCTGAGACAGGGCAGGTATTAACGGTGGAAGCAATTAAGGTGGATATGCCCATCGAGTTGCGGGTCACAGTGGATGATGCCGGTCAGGTCACCCTCAAGGGGGCGGCTCCCACCCAGCGGACGACAACAACAGTCTTGCCAGTGTTTCATCGTATGCAGCTGCGCATAGTTGAGGATCACGGGGAGGAGCGTCATGGCCAGTAGTGGAAACAAATCCTGGAATTTAGAATCTTTTCTTGACTCCTTGATCTTTGAGTTAGACAAGGCTCAAGACACCCTGTCGGTCAAAGGGTTAAACCGTCGGTTGACCTATATGGTGCAAGACATGAACCTAGAATTACAGTTGTTTCCAGAGTTTGATGGCGATAATGTGCGTTTTACCACCGCCAAACCCGGCGAAAAGGGGGCCTCTAAAATCTCTTTCCAGTTGGGGTCCATCAGCGATAGCCAAATTCGTGAAGTCACTCGGCCACCGATCCAACAGGGAGAAACCTCCATTGATGAGGTGGACCTGCCCGAAACTGAGCGCAAAGAGTTAAAAAAACTAGGGATTAAATCCACCGAAGATCTGCGTCGAACAGTCCAAGATCGCAATGTGGACCTGGGCAAAGTCACCGAAAAGAAACTCAACTACGGTAGCTTAGCCAACTTAATTAACAAAGCCCATCGTCAGGAAAAGCCCCCCAGTGTGGCCAAGGCCAGTCTCTCTAAATCCCAGGGTGACACGGTTTTAACCTTAGAAGGTAACAATCTAGCCAGTGCTCAGTCGTTGGATCAGTTTCCGGCAGCGGTGATCAACGATCAGCCGGTGGAGATTCTCTCAGCCAGTGATAAGCAGCTCAAGCTTAAAGTTAAGCAGCAGCATCTGCAAGGTCAGGGAGGGAATCAGCTGAAAGTGGCGTTGGATCCCTACGCAGTATTTACGATGAATTTAGAATCTCAGGTGAAACCACCATAGGGATGGAATTTGGGGGATCGGTTAGTGGCGATAGCGGTTAACCCACCCCGCCTTTTGGGAAGCCCCATTTTGCTATTTGGGATAACACTTCTCGATAGAGAAGCTCTATTGCTCCCAGGAGAGGGATTTAAACAGAGACCTTATTAAAATCTTGTTACTTAAATTTTGAACTTTGAATTTTCACTTTTGAATTCACCATGTCTGCCTACATGCCACCTAGCCACAATCGTCTGTTAGCCCTGGAGCAACACATTCGCCCCCAGCAGCCTCGGGTCAGGCCGTCGCGCCAGTCTCGCTTAAAACAGCCCCAGCCCCGGTACTATCGAGAGCTGACCACTCCTAACCCAGCATTGCAAACGCCCCGGCAGCCACAAACTCAGCAACCCGCCGGTCCCTATCGTCAGCTGGCGGCCCAGCTTGGTCAGCGTTACTATACTCCCTCCCAGACCCACACATCAAAATCCGACCTCCCCACCATTTCCACTCCCATTAGCCCAGCCATTGTCGAAACCTTTGAAGCAACTCCAACAACAGTTGCCCAAAAACATCGTCGCCAAACCCTCAACTCCCTACTGACATCTCCCCCTTGGGCTGAGGCTTCGACAGTGAGCTCAGCCGAATTACTTAAGCCCAAGGGCTCAGCCGAACCACGTCAGTCGAAGCATTCCCCTCGCTCACCCAAACCAAACCCGACTGCTCCCCTAGCCAGCTATAAGTCCCTTGCCACTAGTATCCGCCAGGCAAGACTAGGCCTCTCCAATGCCACTTCAGAGCCCACAACTCCGGTTGAACAGCCTCGCTCATCTGCAATGAATTGGGCTATTGACGAGGTTCTTACAACAGAAGCTGATGCCTCACCAGTAGCACTGAATAGTGTTGTGCAACAAGATGTTACGGAAGTAGAGAGTACACAACAGCCTATGACAAGGGAGACAATAGCATTAGAGGATAGTCTGCAAAATCCCGTCAGCGATTTGCCATTAGAGAATTACTCAGGGAGTGCTCCTGCCCATGGTCAGGATACCCAGTCGGATGTTCCGTCGATTGAGATCCAAGTAATCGAGATATTCTCTGATGGTCAAGATCAGTCTCCATGTGAGGCTATGTCACCAGAAGAGGCTTTATCTGAGGATGATATCCCAGCTTCGGCAGCTACGATTGACGTAGTGCCAGTAGTCACCGCAAACGATACCTTTAGTGAGGTTGCACCACCGTCATTCTCTCAACCAATCGCAGATGAGTCCATCACTGTTCCTGAGAATTCTCCTGATGTCCCTCAGCAGGCCCATGAGAAAAGTGTGACTGCTGTTACATCGGCCTCTAATGCGGCAGCAGGATTACGCAACAATATGTTGCTGTTGACCTATCAGCTGGCCTGTCCGCCACAACTAGTGAACTATATGGCCCAGCTAAAACACAAACGCCATAAAAGAAAACGTTCCACACAACCCCCACCAATCACATCACCATTTGCCTAAAAAGTATCTTAATCACCTAATTAAATCCCAACCTCTCACCCTTTTTACTTTTTACTTGTCCCTTTTTACTTGCCCTTAGTTACTGGTCCCATGAGAAATCGATTGCTGGAGTTAGAACGAAAAGTATATACCTCTCCAGGTAAACCGGGCAAACCACCAAGAAAACGTCGGGGTAAACGCCGACCAGGCTTGCCCAAACGAGGACCACGCCCCGTGGCAGTCCGGTGTCGTCGTCGAGTACGGGTGAGGGCACAATCATTTGACTGGGATGAACCCATCGAGCTGACCTACAACAGCGAGCGTGATTCCTATGTGGCCCAAGAACCCTATGCAGCCGCCCATGACTATGAGGACGAGGGCTATGACGAGGGTTATGAAGCCAGTGCCTTTGGCTTAGACGAGGTCGAAGCTTTTGAAGTAGAGTCCTTTGAGGTGGATAAGGATGACGAGTTGGACACACCCGCTGGGCAATCATTTTCTGCCATTGATCTCGATGAGGAAACATTGGCAGAAGATTTAGATTTTAGTGATCTGGATGCGGCACTAGAGCAAGAAACGCCAAGCAAGGCAATGAGTAATAGCGATTTTGCGGCGGATCTGCAGGCGATTATCACTGGTCAGAAAACCTATGATAAAGACCGTGGTGGCATGGTGAGCGCCAATCCAGATGAGCAACAGATGTCGATAGCAGCTGCGACAGATTCTACATCAGCTCTCCCTGACGACATCAGAGAGACAGCGGATAATCCCCACGATGTATTTTCTCAAATGGCTCAACACATGCCTCACAATCAGATGAACTCCACATCATTGCCCCTGGCAAGAAGTAAAGAGGACACATCTGACGATGAACAAAAACCTCATGATGTATTTGATCGCATGGGGCACAACATGAGTTATGCCAACTCATTTGATTTAGGCAGTATCTCCCTGGAGCAGCGCTTTGATGAATTTGATGACTTGTTAAACAAGGAGAAGACCATACAATCCACAGCTCAATCAGTTCTGATGGATGAGTTTGATGAATTGCTAGACAACGAGAAAAGAGCCCAATCCAGGGCTCAATCAGCTCAACTAGAGGAAGGGGCGAGTGCTCAGTCAGTCAGTGCGTCGTTAGCCTTAGATGAGGCCGCGTTAGAAGAGGATCTAGCACAGATGTATGGAGTGATGACGGAAGAGCGAGAACCTGAACTTCAAAAGACCACGCCTGAAATGCATAAGGCAATGCCTGAGCCGGATGAAACGACATCGAACGCAGAATATCAATCGAGGATAGCACAGGAAACTGTTTCAGAACTACCCGAAAAAACCTCGAATGGGGAAACGGAGGAAACGAAGTGAATATTTCCTGTTTCAAGTTTTTAGCCGCAATTGCACACTAGCTGAGCTAAGCAATTTGATTAACAAAATTAATCCAAGTACCCATATCCAAACGAGAAAAAATTATCATGACTGACCTCTTTGACTTAGAAAACACTGTTGCTAAAGCAAAGCAACAAGCATCCCCAAAAATTGCGGACTCACAGTCATATAATGGCGGTTCTTCCACACAGAATACTTCAGGCAATCGCTTACTGGCTGTGCAACAAGAGCTAGAAAGAACTCAACTGAGACAATCTCATTTCAAAGTCCACCAATCAGACAATATTTCTAGTCAGCTATCTTTACAAACAGGTCATGGAGAGATTAGCCGTTATAGTCCAGACAAAGGTGTAGGTGCAATCAAGCACAAAAGTCCAAAGAATGGCGAATTTATGGGCCTGAAAACAGTTAAGTTCAAAGATGATAATATATCTGGTGATAGGGAAAAGCTGATTAAAAAAGGCACACTAGTCAAATACAGAATTGAGACAACTAAGATCAAGTACGGAGATGCTAACGTTGTTGGTAAATCTCTCAAGATTGATACTGCCCAAATTGCTCAAAGGCTAGTGGGTAAGAATGGAATTATAATGTCACTTCCAGGCGATAGTAGCTCCGGTAAAATTAAGCAAACTAACGGTACTATAGTCAGCTTTAAATGGGAGAACCTTCTTAACGGTGGACAACTAAAAATAGAATACGACGACGCAAATACTCGACCTAATATCAGGAAATATACGCAGGTTAGCTATCGAGTTGATCCAGACTCCCCTAATAAAGTTGCTGGCAAAACTCTTGAGTTCCGCAATGCAATGGTACGCCTAAATGCTCTACCGATTTTACTTGAGAGGCAGACTCAATTAGAAAGATACCTGAGCCATACTCAAGGAGTTGGTTTCGAGTTGGAGTGTGCAGATTTTTATTTAAATGGCGTGAAAGGGGTTACGAATCATGACACGTATGGAGACCCCATAATCAGCACAACCCACTTCGCTTCAAAAATTGATGAAGGACTGTCTCTGGTTAACGCTGCAGATCGTTTACCTGTGATTCAGGTCGTGTTGGAAGAGAGAAAAGGTGGAGCCGATCCGCATATAGAAGTCGTCACTGCTCCTTTCCACGAGCGAGGCCTTTTAAGGCAACTCAAAAACTACATTAACAATACTGTTCTCGCAACAGCCAACGGCAACACTGCTGGAACTTGGGCAGCAGCCATACCCACACCAGGCCCACAAATTACAACCTTGTACCACGCTGGTGGCCCTGCTGTCCCCGGTGTTTCAAACCAGGTGAATCTAGCCTGGCAGCAAGACCCAGGCTATCCAGTGATGTTTAATAATCTGCGGTTAGCGAAGAAGAAAGCTGGAGCGCGGCTTATTCAGTGTAATGTGGATCTGTTTTTGGATCAATTTTATCTTGCACCAGCTTTCATCCGCTCCATGATTCATGGCAAGTCACATTTGAAATTCTATAATGCGGCCTGGCGAACGGTAGATGCCTGGAAGCATACCTATCAAAACTTGTTAAGACCCAATGATCCTCGCCATCATGTAGCTGGACTCCTCACCTATGCTTTATACCAAGCCTTTGCTGCACGAGCATACGGTGGCAATTCTAAAGAGTTTGTTCAACCGCTCATCAAGTGTGGCGTTGATGTCCTTGCCAGAGTGGGGTTAAATGCAGCTGAGCGAGGATTGCTTTTAGATATTGCTAACTTTGTGGTTAATGGCTATGATGCAGCTACATCAGCTGCAGGCGCTGCACCTGTGTTGGGAGCACTAGCAGCGCAAACAGCAAGGCGTAATGAGTTAATGACCCCGTTGAATAAGGAGCTTGAAGGAGCTTTCTCTGTGGACGAAGATGGCTTGGAAAAGGATGATTTAGAAGGGCCATTAGACGACGTCCGCTTTTCTTTCGCTACATGGTTTTTAGTCAAGCAGGAAGTTACAAAAATCATCTCCAACAATGTTGATCGAGGCAATGCAACTGACTTAGTCAGTTTATATCCGGGAGGCCCGACTAATGAACAGCTGAGAAATTCTGGGATAAACGATAACCAGGATCTTGACAACTGGATAGATGACATACAGATGACTGATTCAGGCGACAATCTCATTGATTTGTATGATTCTTCACGCAGAGTCAGGACATTAGGCGATAGTGTAGATTGGGATGGCGAAAGGAAGGGAGGTGCTACCACAGCTGGGAAGCATCTAAAGCCAAGATTGCATGTGGCTGCAAACAAAACAATAGTTGTGGTTGAGGTTAGAAAGAGCGAGGCGAAATTCAACAAGCGTATGTATCACAACTTGTAATCAAGATTAGCGCCTCCGTGGGAGTATCCGAATTTTTGTGTCAGTGCGGGCAGCTTGGCTGCGCATCCCCGTCTGATCGAATGCCACCCAGAGGGTCGGTATCAAAAATTGACTACTCTCCCCTTGGGGGGGTGCTAATCTGCGCAACTCAGCCTACTGGCTGTCTACCTCTATTAGTCAGGTAATGATGATGCCCCAGACACCTCACCCTTTTGGTCGAGCTTTGGATATCGATCCCTTAGACGATCTCGACGACCTCACTGAATCCGACTTAGACTCAGCCGATGAATCCAAGTCTCCCGTGTTGCTCAACGGTATGAAAATCCTCTTTGATAAAGCCGTTCCTGTTTCTCCTGTCAATTTGTTACCAAAAATATCACACAGACGCGATCGCACATAGGGTAGGCATTGTTATCTTCTTATTCCTTGAGGACGCGGAAGCTTTAGACGGATTGAAAGGCTTCCAAAAAGCCTGCGTGAACAATCCTATTGTATGCGTTTGTCATGGCTGATAGTGCCTGAGAGGCGGTAGAGTCTGGGTTATGTGCATTGAGTCCCTGTATATAACTGGCAAGCCATATAAGTCAAAATCAACCACAGGATGCAAAGGCCTAGTTTTTTGCATCGATACACCTTGCTGGTCCGTCCCATGCTATTCCTACAATAGGATGCCTTAAAAGAAAAAATGATAGTAAACCATGAAACCCTTAGCCTTATTTGGATTGCCCTGCCCTTATTTATAGGCTTCAGCATTTACCTGCTACCCAAATTAGATCGGGCTCTGGCCATTATCATTTCATTGGTTTCATTCGGCTATGGGTTCTGGCATGTGCTCAATCCGGACCCGGTAACGTTTCAACTATTAGATAACTTCGGCGTCAGCTTACTTATTGACGGTCTGAGCGGCTTCTTTATCCTTACCAATGCCGTCGTCACCACAGCGGTCATTCTCTACTGCTGGCAAAGTAACAAAGGCGCTTTCTTCTACACCCAAGCTATCATTTTGCACGGCAGCGTTAACGCCGTCTTTATTAGCGCAGATTTAATTAGCGTCTATGTTGCCCTAGAAGTCATCAGCATTGCCGGATTTTTGTTGATCGCCTACCCCCGCACTGACCGTTCCATTTGGGTAGGGCTGCGTTATCTATTTGTCAGTAATACGGCCATGCTGTTTTACTTGCTCGGGGCTGTGCTGGTCTATCAAACCAATAATTCCTTTGCCTTCACTGGGTTGGCAAACGCTTCAGCAGAGGCCATTGCCCTCATTTTTATCGGCCTTTTAACCAAAGGCGGCATCTTTGTTTCAGGGCTGTGGCTACCGCTCACCCACTCTGAATCGGAATCACCCATATCCGCTCTGCTGTCAGGCGTCGTGGTCAAAACCGGTGTCTTTCCCCTCGTCCGGTTTGCACTCATGTTGCCTGAGATTGACACTATCGTTCGTTTCTTTGGTGTGGCAACCGCGCTTTTAGGTGTGGGCTACGCTGTATTTTCGAAAGATACCAAGCGTATCCTGGCATTTCATACCGTTTCTCAGCTCGGGTTTATCTTGGCGGCACCAGCTGTAGGTGGCTTTTATGCCCTCACCCATGGCTTGGTAAAATCAGCCCTTTTCCTGATTACGGGCAAGTTGTCCAGTCGCGACATTAAGGTACTGAAGAAAAACCCCATCCCCACGTCTATATGGGTAGCGTTAGCCATCGCCAGTTTTTCCATCTCAGGTTTTCCCTTACTGGCAGGGTTTGGCGCTAAAGTACTGACTTCTAAGAATCTGGTGCCCTGGCAAGTGATCGGCATGAATATTGCAGCCTTAGGCACAGCCATCTCATTTGCCAAGTTTATCTTTTTGCCCCATGTTCATAATTCGGAAAAATCCGAAAATAGCCCCAATGCAGGTTTTTGGTCAGCCCTGGTAATATTGCTGGGCGGATTGGTGTTGGCAAATGGCCTTTATTATGAAGCTTACAGTTTGAAAAATGTTGTCAAACCCCTGATCACCATTGCAGCTGGTTGGCTAGCGTACTTGCTAATTTTTCAAAAGCTATCGATCAAATTTCCCCGTGTACCTGAGCAGTTTGACCATTTGATTGGGACCATGAGCCTGATGTTAACCTTCCTGTTTTGGATGGTGCTGGCATAAGTGTGGGCTGAATCTACTTCTGCGTAAACTCCCAAATGCCTTGCCAGTCGTCGGGAAGTCCCTGTTTTTGTAGCAGCTGCAACCGCTCTAGATAAAGCTGCACCGTCTTATCGGTGGGGTTCGCTTGGCAAACCTGTTCAAAACAGGCCTGGGCTTTGGCTAGCTGGCCCTGTTGATAAAAATTTAGAGCCTCTAAATATTGAGGTAGGGTTTTGAGCTTGTGGGCTCGCAGGGTCTTTTCTTCGGCATCCAGCACTTCGTAGACAGTGATGGGGGTGTGCCGACCTTTGACAATGGCACGATCAATCAGGCGCACTGGGTAGCGATCGCAATCCGTCAGCTTCCGCAGAACATCTTCTGAAACCAGCAACTGAACACCATAGTATTTGGTGAGTCCCTCCAGTCGGGCTGTGAGGTTCACATTGTCAGATAAGGCATCCCCCTGCATGCGATGGCTCTCACCCACAATGCCCACCATCATGCGCCCCACGTGAATACCCATGCCTACACTTAGGGGGATATGACCATGGGCCCGGCGATGTTGGTTATAGTCTCGCAATCGCTGGGCCTGGGCAATGCAGGCCTGCAGCGCATCATCCACCCCATCTGGGAAGACGGCCATTAAGCCATCGCCCATGTATTTCATAATCAGACCGTTGTGATTAGCAATTTCTGGGCTAACGTATCCCAAATAGGTATTGATAAAATTAAAGTTTTCCTGGGGTGTCATGGTCTCAGCCAGGGTAGTAAAGCCACGAATATCGGAAAACAAAATGGCCATTTCTTTGCTGACGTGATCCCCTAGCTGTAGATCAATCACGCTCTCTTTTTGTAAAAAATGCAACAGTTCCTGAGGAACAAAGCGACTGTACGCCTGCAATAGTTGTTCTAAATGTTGGTTAGTCTCCACCAATGTTTGTTCATGGTGTTTGACGGCTAACACTGTTTCTGTAAATACCTTGGCTAGATTACCTAGCTCATCATCACGCTGGGCAATTTTTTCTAAGTGTTGGGAGGTAAACACATTTTGTTGAACTGCTGCCGCTGCTGAGGTAACAATTTTCACCTGGTCAATGTAGCCCAGCATTTCCCGCTTTTGTTGATTGAGCGAATTTTCCAGCACGGTGGAATGTTCGGTCACAATATTCGCTAAGGCCTCTAAACTGTCACGTTCGCTCTGGACGAGCGCTAGTAAATCACGCAATCGCTTATTTTCTGCGGCAAGCTGTTGCAGCGATTGGCCGTCAAGGGCGTGATCATCAGAGTTAGAGGAAAGAACATTCATAGGGGAGAGCAGCACCTTTAGCCATGTTTACATGGATGCTAAAAAAATCCAGGAGTATTTACATAAGGACGACTCAGCCAAATGGCGGATTAGTCATGAATGCCAGATAATGGGGGTCGCAAAATACCTTATCGCACAGTGGAGCTACCTGGATCATTAGGGACCATGGTCCCATAGCGGAACACAGGCGTAGACCTTGGGAGTCCTATAAAGGGCGTTCCTTAAACAATCTAACGTGGTGCCCTGAATTCGCCAATTTAGAACCGGTACGGTGATGATGCGATCGCACAGTGGTTTGAATCAGCAGTTAACCTAAGGTAATAAATGGCACTGGGCTATCTATTTCTTAGTATTTTTTCCAGAGACGGAAAACTCAGACAGTCAATTAATATTAATCTCAGGGTAATCGACGATTCGTTTGCTCAGCCACGATAGCTGTCCCTGATCAGCCATGGTGATGGGCATAGCGCTTAGGAAGGAGCCAAAATCAAACGTACGATAACCTTGGGACATTCCTGGTAAAGAAGCCATCAGTTATCCAGGCCCCCTGTTAGGGGGAAAACTCCGGTCCTCCCCCTTGGTAAGGGGGAGTTAGAGGGGGTGATGCAATCGTCATCGCCATTTTCGATCACTTGTGTGTACACCGTAGCTTCCGTAAGGGGGGCCTTCAACCGATATAGTCTGTTCGAGAAAACCCCTTACAGAATAGTGGGGAGGGACCTGAAACCATGGTTTTACCCACATCATCTAAGTCAGAATTCTTTGGTCAGTTCGTTAGTGAGCTACAGGAAAAAAATCTGTATTGTTTTATGAGAGTGGAGAGTAGAGATTGGGGTTCTGGGGACAGGATATGATGAGGTGGCTTATTCCTTAGTTTCTCTTTCTAGTCAATGTCTGCTTCAGATGGTCAGTCAGGTTGGTCCCTGCTCAAGGGTATTCGTGGGTCGTTTTTAGATTTTATTGACGATCCCTTTTATCAGCCCGAGACAGACAGCCTTCGCTATATAGCCGATGGGCTACTGGTACTGGATAATGGCAAGATCAAGGATTTTGGCCATTATGCTGACATAAAAGCTAAATATGGAGATATTTCAATCATTGAATATGCCAATCGACTGATTATGCCGGGTTTTATCGATACCCACATCCACTATCCCCAAACTGGCATGATTGCCGCCTACGGAGAGCAACTCTTAGAATGGCTCAATCAATATACCTTTCCGACAGAAAGCAAATTTAAGGATAAGGCCTACGCCCGAGAGGTGGCTGAGATTTTCTTGAATGAGCTGTTGCGCAACGGTACCACAACAGCCCTGGTCTTTGCCTGTGTTTTTCCACAATCTGTTGATGCCTTTTTTGAAGCCGCAGAGCGTCGTAATCTTTGTATGATTGCCGGTAAGGTGATGATGGATCGCAATGCGCCTGAAGTGCTTTGTGACACAGCAGAATCATCCTATCAAGAGACTAAAGCGCTGATCCAAAAGTGGCATAAACGAGGTCGGTTACATTATGCAGTCACCCCTCGATTTGCCGTCACCTCGACCGATGAACAACTGCGCTTAGCTGGGAAGCTCTTAGCAGAATTTCCAGATGTTTATCTCCACACCCATTTGTCTGAGAATGTGGATGAAGTGGCCTGGGTAAAACAGCTTTTCCCTGATTATGAGGGGTATCTGGATACCTATGATCAGGCCGGTTTAGTTAAGGAGCGTTCGGTTTTTGCCCATGGGGTGCAGCTAACCGATAAAGAATTTAAACGTCTGGCAGAGGCTAAATCCGCCGTTTCTTTTTGCCCCACATCTAACCTGTTTCTTGGCAGTGGTTTGTTCAAAATCGAACAGGCCAAGTCAAAAGAGTATCCTGTCAAAGTAGGGCTGGGAACAGATGTAGGGGCAGGCACAAACTTTTCAATGTTGCAAACGGCGAATGAAGCCTACAAAGTCGCCCAGTTGCGTCGTCAAAAGCTGTCTCCTTTTAAAGCATTGTTCTTAGCGACCTTAGGTGGTGCCAGGGCGCTCTGCCTGGATGACGTCCTGGGTAATTTTGACATTGGTAAAGCTGCAGATTTTATTGTGCTGAATCCACGGGCCACACCGCTAATGGCCTTTCGTAATGCGTCTGAGGCCCCCAGTAATCTTCAAGAACTGGCCGATCGCACGTTTTCACTGATCATGATGGGGGACGATCGGGTGATCGAGGCAACTTACATCTTAGGAGAACGGGTTTCAATCTGATTTGCCGTTACTGATTTAGGCCACCCATGGATTAGCGAGTGTTTACAGCCAGTTGCTTACCCAACTATAGGGAGCCCAGAAAGGGTGATTTGTGTGCTTTTGATTAAGCCAGTCATAAGGTACGTAATTTTCCACTTTTGGAAAGTATCTGACCATCAGGTCCTTTACAGTACCAGTAGTTATTCTTATTCGAGTTATGTCAGATAGTGATCCAGTCCCTCACGCTGTCGATGTTTCAGATCAACAGGCTGTGTTAGAACATCGATTGTCAGAGCTAGAACAGGAAAAAAATGACCTACAGCTGATGCTGGATATGGCCCTTGAACACTCGGATACACTTTTAGATACCCTACGAGAAGAAAATCAAAAGCTGGTGCTACAACTGGAGCATGCTACAGGCTTAACTGATTTTGAAGAAGCGCAGAAAAATCAGTCAATAGAACAGTTTCAGCTTGTTGCAGAAGCGTTGCCAGTGGGGTTAATGATCGCTCGCCTTGTGGATGGGCATATTGTTTATGGTAATCCGACCATCTGTCAGTTTCTAGGAGTTTCTGTCGAACAGTTAGGGCAACAGAAAATAACAGATTTCTGTTCTGACCCAGGGGACTCTCAGCAGCTAATCATGGCCATGGTTAAGCAGCACACATTCAGTGGTCAATTCCGCTGGGCACAGCCTGATGGTAGCTCTCTTGATGCAACGGTTTCGCTTCAACCGTTTATCTTCAAAGATGAACAAACTATCCTTACTGTTATTCAGCCTGTAACAACATTAAGCTAGCAGCAGTCCAGGTCGCCACAGATTGGCTCGACACACAAAGGCACTGTAGTGACAAATTAACTGGCGTTGCAGTTCTTGAGGTTGACATTGGGCAATGTCGTACTTTGCGATCGCAACCGCAATTGATCGCGCATGTTGCTTGGGAATACCAATGTGGATCAGTTGTTGCCAATAGCTAGAACCCACTTCCTTAATCTTGAGAAACTGCTTGCACTCTGCTGACGTTTGAGGCACTGGCATGGTTGAATCTCCCTAGAAACACACTTGGTTTAAATCTCTTGCTTTGCGGAACAATGATGGGTTGAGTGCAAGTTCGTCAGCCGTAGGCTGTATTGCTCAACCTAAGTGTGGCTTAATTCAATGGAAAAATCTTTCCTTGGGTGGCAATTCGGAAATCTGTTTTTTCCAAATTTGGCAATTTATAGTCCATCGTCAAACAGCGACGATGTGCCCCCGTAGCAATTAATGAATCAAGCCTATTTTGCGAGCTTCAATCTCAATTTGTACCTTTAGATCTTTGTCAGGCTCATCACCAATTAGCAAAGCATCCTGAATACGCACCCAATAGTTGCGAATGGTGCGATCGCTAGTGCCCATGCGTTTAGCCACAGCCTTATCCGTCAGCCCTTCCTGAAACCTGAGCTGCAGCAGTTCCAACCATTTAGGATGAAACTCCGGTCGTGACTTTACCTTTTGGGGTAAATACACCGACCCCCGCATCGCAAAATCAATATAGTTAAGCATCTCCTGTAGCGGCAAAGACTTATCCATGGCAGCAAAGCCCCCCTCATAGCCTTTAATCATGCTCTTCAACCGCACCAGAGGATTAATATCCGTACTAAGCACCGCAATGTTCGGAGCTAGGGTGCTGGTCAATAATTTCTCCACGAGTTTAAGACCCACCTCTGGGGTAGCCACCTCACCGGATGCATGGGGAATGCTCAGATCAACCACCATCAGCCCAGGTTGTACCTGTTGCATCTTCTGAATCGCCGCCCCATAGTCTTGGGCCGTAAAAATATCTGCCCAGGGATAGGCCTTTTGTAAAGCAGGCACCGTACCCTGCAACACAGCTTCATGGTCATCAACGACCAAAAAACATTGCTTTCTTGACATGTCTTCGCCTAAATCCATAGTGTTGCCCGATGGTATTTGGCATCACCATACTGGAGTAGAAAGGTGGGTGCAGCAAAACTGACAGCAAATTTTACCTATCTAGCAAGCCACAACCTCCATTTCCTACCCCATAAGCAAGACGATGCCCTGTGATGGAGTTACGTTCTAAAGCAAGAAAACTCAAAGATCAGAATTTCCAAGATTAGCAACCTAAAAACCAAGAACCAAGAACTAAAAACCAAAAACCAAAAACCAAGAACTAAAAACCAAAAACCAAGAACCAAGAACTAAAAACCAAAAACCAAAAACTAAGACGGCCAAACCAACTCACACCACATCCCCTGGGGCACATTACATCGGCGCTGGAATTTCCCAGACAGAGATTTAGCCAGTCGTTGGGCTTGATGCGTGCCCTGCTGGTCAGATGTGGAGAGCCCTTTTTCCTCAGTAAGGCCCTGGCCATTGTCCACAATTCTCAGATAGTGGCTATCTTGATGGCGTTCACACAGCACATCTAATCGGGTTGTACCTAAGGCATGTTTACCCACATTACATAGGGCCTCTTGCAAAAACAGACAGAGGCCTCGTTTCTGGTCCAGGGATAAGGCTGCCGTCGTCAGCGAGCTAAAGTCTGGCGTGATCTGAAACAGAATGGTCTTAAACCCAGGAAAGTCTCTTTCTAAGGTATGTTCAAAGGTTTGCAATAGTAACCCCGGTAAATCTTCACTCAGGTCTAAGGTCAAGCCACCTTCTAGACAAAGAACTTCATGATGATTATCCACAGCCCCCCGCATGGATTGATAGATGCCCCGCAGATCGGTATTGACTTTTTGGAGTTGCGATCGCAACTGTTCATCCGAAAACGAACTAATATCCGTCCGTAGCAGAACCGCTAATTCTTGCAATGGACCATTGTGCACTGCCTCGTAGGTCCGTTCGATGGTGAGCGAACGCTGCTCTAAAACCTGCCGGGCCAACGCCATCGCTTCTTCCTGCGCCTGCTGACGCTCAGCAATCTCCCGAGCCAAATTCTGATTCGCCGCTTCCAACTCGGCGGTGCGCTGTTTCACCCGCTCTTCTAATACACCATTCAACTCCCTGACATGGCGTTCAGCCAACTGTAGCTCATGCTCCAATAGGGTGGAATGCTCCACAACCGTATCGAGCATGATCTCTGCATCGTGCTTTTGAGCCTCTAACGCCTGTAGTTTCTGGGTTAAATCCTTAACCAACACCAATAGGTCGTCACGGCTAGCATCCTCAAAAGATGAAGGCATAGGCATCTAAACGGGCCAGCGTCACAGCAAGCTAACACCTACATTACCAATACCGAGAAATATAGCGGTTGTGCACCGCCTAAACACTCGCTTTACTGCCCCTGCCGAGTTTTTCCTCAAAACCTAACCATCTACGCCAGCAACCACCATAGACCGGCATATCCAGTAAAAATTAAGACAAAAAAAATCCCTCAGCATTAACTGTGAGGGATATGTCAAGGTTCATCTACTCATTCACACTTTCTTAAAGACCCATAGCCATCCGGAAAGTTTTGACCATTGTGTAAAGAAATCGCCAATTTTCAATAAATCCAAAAAAATTGAAGTGTATTGATGCTACTGACCGGCACCATCCAATGAACCCTCAGGCGTCTGACCAGACCGGACAAATTCTGCCTGTTCGAGAATCAGCGAAGCAAAGTCCCCTTGCCCGTTCGCCCCATAGAGCTGAGCTGCTTTTTCATAGTTATCCACAATGTCTGCCCGAACGTCTGTCGGCAAACTGCCAGGCCCCGCAAACGATTCACCTTGCAATAACGCCTGTTGACGTAGCAAAGCATCAGCTCGACCCAAATAGGCATTTGGATCCTCAGGCATTAGAACGATGGCTGCCGAATAGGCCTCAGCCGCCTCACCATAGTCCTCAGACTGCATTAACTCTAATGCCCGATCATAAACCAGCTGATAGTCAGAAGCAGATTTGACCGAGAGGCGATAATTCCCCCCAAACTGTCCATAGAACGAGCCTGCTAGCAATGTATACTCACCATCCTCAGGCAACTCTGCCACAATCGTTGCCTGGGGAGTCCCGTTATAGTCGTCATTCTGTTCCAGAATTTCCCCAGCTGGATTTAATAGCGTGACAAACGTATCAAACTCCTCGCTCACCATCTCGATAATGATGGCTTGACCGGCTTCAGCCGTAAACGTATAAGTATCTTGCTGCGGTTGAAACTCAACCTGCTGCTCGTCAAGCAGGGTTTGAGCCGCAACCGGGGTAGCTACAGCCGTACACACCACTAAGGCTGTCCCCGCGTAGATTGCCCGTTGAGCCAGTTTCAATAATCTACCGAGTCGTCCACTAGACTCGCGATGTATCTGACGACCCATTAAACTGAGTATGAAAAAGCTAGGCATAGAACTCCTTAGCGCTGCCCACAGCAGCAATTATGATTAGTAATGCATCACGATAGCGGAAATTTTCCATCTAAACCCATGGTGCCCTGGCAAAAAATCTTAGGTATTAGCATCAGCTGTCTCGGACTCTGGTCTCACCTCAGCACTAATGGATTAGCACAATCCATTAGTCCAGCTATCATGCCCGCTGACGAGCAGCCTGTAGCAAATCCTGCTACCACTTCGGGAGTCAATATAGACCAAATTGTGCTGCCCCCCGCTGACGATGTGCCAGAAGAAATATTGAGGACTGAAATTATCTTTGAAGCCCGCTCTCCATTAGATGGCGCTCCCCTATCACCCGCTGACTACGCCCAACTCCATTCAGAGCTCGCCACACGCCAAACCGTCCTCACCCTCAATTCTGACATTCGCTTCATCATTCTGCTATTGCAGGCCCGCCGTGCCTTTAAACCAGTGATTCCGTTTTTGCCATAGGGATACTTTTCTCAGAAAACAGATCTTTCGTAACAAGCATTTGTTGTTACGTTCTGTTAACCTAACTTCATAGTCTTTGCTCACACAAAGGCATTAAGAACCACCCTCTCTTTAAAAGCACGTTTTTATATACGGTTATTAGGTTTAGATTTCTATGGCACTTACAACGGCCCCAGAGCAAATTGACCGGATTGTTGGCAATTATCACCATAATCCTTTTGACGTTCTCGGTCCCCATCGCATTCAGATAGATGGCAAAGATGTATGGACGGTTCGTGCCTATTTACCCAAAGCTGAGTCTGCCTGGGTCATCATGCCTGATAGCCGTCAGGCAGTGTCGATGACTAACGAGCATCACGGTGATTTCTTTGAATGCATCCTGGACGTTGATGATTTAGCGAGCTATCAGCTTCGCTATGAAGCGGACGGCCACGAGCATGTGATTTACGATCCCTATGCCTTCCGGTCTCCCTTAGTTACTGAATACGATGCTCATCTATTTGGTGAAGGTAATCACCACCGGATTTACGAGAAACTAGGGGCACACCCCACCACCATTGATGATGTTACAGGCATTTATTTTGCCGTGTGGGCACCCAACGCTCGTAATGTATCGATTTTAGGAGACTTTAACGACTGGGACGGTCGCCAACACCAGATGAATATTGGCCATGGCGGCATTTGGGGCTTATTTATTCCAGAACTGACCGTCGGTGCCCACTATAAGTACGAAATTAAAAACCACGAGGGACACATTTACGAAAAGTCCGACCCCTATGGGTTTCAGCAGGAAGTTCGTCCCAAAACAGCGTCCATTGTAGCTGATCTCAACAGTTATGGATGGCAGGATGACGCCTGGATGGAACAACGCCGTCATCAGGAACCCTTATCTCAACCCATTTCGGTGTATGAATTGCATCTGGGTTCTTGGATGCATGAATCTTCTAACAATCCTGCTCTACAGCCAGACGGGACTGAATCACCGGTTGTAACCGTTGCAGACCTTAAACCCGGAGCCCGTTTTCTCACCTATCGAGAACTCGCCGATCGCTTAATTCCCTACATCAAAGAATTGGGATTCACCCACATTGAGCTATTACCCATAGCTGAGCATCCATTTGATGGATCCTGGGGCTATCAGGTCACAGGTTATTATGCCGCCACCTCTCGCTATGGCTCTCCCGAAGATTTGATGTACTTCATCGACCAGTGTCACCAAAACGGTATTGGGGTGCTGGTGGATTGGGTGCCAGGTCACTTCCCCAAGGATGGCCACGGTTTGGCATTCTTTGATGGCACTCATCTTTATGAGCATGCTGACCCCCGTAAAGGCGAACACAAGGAATGGGGCACTCTGGTCTTCAACTATGGCCGCAATGAGGTGCGCAATTTCTTGGTGGCCAATGCCCTATTTTGGTTTGACAAATACCACATTGATGGCATTCGCGTAGACGCCGTAGCGTCCATGCTCTATTTGGACTACAACCGTAAATCAGGTGAGTGGGTTGCCAATGAATACGGCGGTCGTGAAAACATTGAAGCTGCCGATTGTTTACGCCAGACAAACCATCTACTGTTTAGCTATTATCCCGGTATTCTCTCCATTGCAGAAGAGTCTACCTCCTGGCCGATGGTGTCTTGGCCCACTTATGTAGGCGGTCTTGGCTTTAACCTCAAATGGAATATGGGCTGGATGCATGACATGCTGGACTACTTCAGCATGGACCCCTGGTTCCGTCAGTTCCACCAAAACAACGTCACCTTCAGTATCTGGTACGCCTTTAGTGAGAACTTTATGCTAGCCCTGTCCCACGACGAAGTGGTGCATGGCAAGAGCAACATGATTGGCAAAATGCCCGGTGATGAGTGGCAAAAGCACGCTAACATGCGCTGTCTCTACACCTATATGTTTATGCATCCAGGTAAGAAGACCTTGTTCATGGGCATGGAGTTTGGCCAATGGAGCGAATGGAATGTCTGGGGTGATCTGGAATGGCACCTGCTACAGTATCAACCTCACAAAGAACTAAAGGCATTTTTTGAGCAGCTCAACACCACCTATCGGAGTGAGCCCGCCCTCTACACTCAAGACTTTGACCAACAAGGGTTTGAATGGATTGACTGTAGTGATAACAGACACAGTGTTGTGGCCTTTATCCGTCGGGCTAAGGATAGCGATGAATTTATCGTTGTTGTCTGTAACTTTACGCCTCAGCCCCATAGCCACTACCGAGTTGGTGTACCTGCCAAAGGTTACTATCGCGAAGTGTTTAATAGCGATGCCCGCGAATTTGGTGGTAGCAACATGGGCAATCTAGGCGGCAAGTGGTCCGAAGATTGGGCTTATCACAATCGGGCCTATTCGTTAGATTTGACCTTGCCTCCGTTGGCAACGGTTGTGTTTAAGCTGGATCCCGCAAGAACGTCTTCCGCAGCCTTGTCTGGATTTGTATAAAAAATAAGTCGGGTCCTTCTATAGAAGGACCCGACTTATTTGCGCCAGATCATTTTCTATGGCAGCCCCATGGTTTCCCAATCTTTGGCTCTTGACCCAAACATCTCCGCAGCCTTTTGCTCAGCGGTCTTGAGGGACGGGTGCCACTCTTTCAGGGTGTAATCACCGTCTAATTCTGTCGCCATCAGACAATAGCCATGGCCATCGAATTCGATGGTTAATCGAACAGTTGAACCAGGTGGCAACTCGGCTGGTCGGTTCGGCACATTTTGAGGAATTTGCCACGAACGAATTTGCTTAACCACCATAGAAGGCATGAATGATGAATAATTCGCCTTTAGAGACAAATTATTGCCACAACTTTTCCTTATACGTGATTTAGCGATGGATTCCGTATCGACTTAGTTGGCACTCCATGACAAGAAAGAGACAGGGAAAATCCGAGAAAGTACTTAGTTGTCGCTTCGAATGTAGGCCTGGCCCTGCTCGTCGGCTGTCAAGTCAGATAAAGTAATGTCGTTTCTTAGTACACGTCCGGTGGGGCCAACGATCTGTCGCGGTAGGGTTTGGGTGTCCACCAGGTCCATACGATTCATGTTGTAGGTGGTATAAACGGTTTCGCCAGTATCAAAGAAAAAGTCTAATACCGTCATTGTTTGCATGGCGGCATCGGTGCGATAGAGCCAGGTGCGGGGACCGCTGCCGAGGGCACCGCAGTGGAGCAGGTTTAGATTACCAACGTGACCGGGATAGTAAGCGTGGTGGTGACCACTCATGTAGGTATGGACGTTGTGACGTTCTAATATGGCCTGAAGTTGGTCGGCGTTATTGAGAAACTCACCGTAGCGATCGCGACCTTGAGAAATGGCATACAGCGGCAGATGCCCTAGAGCAATGCGAAACTTGGCAGACTGGGCCGCTTCGCTACTTAGCTGTTGGTCCGCCCAGGCAACTTGGTCAGTAGGTACATTCGCCGATGATGCATCCCAGACAATATAAAAAATATCGTTCTGCTTAAAGCTGTAATAGTAAGGAAAATCACCCATATCCACATACTGTAGGTCCAAATCATTTTGGTGGGCCTGCCAGTAGCGGGTAGTTACTTCGCGATCAACGGCATAAATATAGCCGCCCCCCTCGTAGGTCTGGCTAGACCCATCGTGATTGCCAATGGTCAGCGCATAGGGAATATCAGCCTCGCGAATAGGCTTAAGAATGAGGTTATCAAACCCTTCCCACATGGCCTCCACTTCGGAGGTACTTAAGAAAGTGGCTTGACCTGCCACCATATCGCCCATGCACAGCACAATATCCGGTTCCCATTGGGGTAGGATGGAAACGCCTTTTATCACTTCACGGCGATAGTCTACAGACCCATAGCGGGAATTCAGATCACTGATCACCACTGCTCGCACATCACCGCGTTTAGGTGCAGAGAGTTCTTCAGGGCCGATGGGTTGACCAAAGTTGGGATGACGTTTGGGGGCAGCAGGGGCAGCGGGGGAGGAACTGGTGGACACCTCTGGAGTGCTGCTAGTGGTGACTGATTGAGCAATGGGGCGACTGGAGCAGGCTCCAATGGCTAGGCTACTGAGCACGAGAAAGCGACGCCGGTTGAACATGGGGAAAGCGGAGGATACGTGTCTGGTTAGGAGCAACCACATCCAAGTTGAAGCCTGTAGGTTCTTCTACTGAAAAACTCTAGTTCTGGACGTGGACAAGGTTTATCTATGGGAAAGGTAGCGCAGGGGATGAAAGACGTAAAGTATTTTGGATGCTGGGGCATTAGAATCCTTTCTCCCCAAAGGGTACTACCCTAGTAGGGTGTCAACATGTTGGCACCCTACTGTGAACCCACAAATTTCACCAGGAAGTAAAGCCATGACATCGATCAAAATTCAACCCATGCGTTGGACGGTTGACGATTTAGAGGGTCTTCCTGAAAATGGCAATCGCTACGAAATCATTGATGGAGCCTTACATATGCCCCGTGCGCCCCATGTGGACCATCAGGATGTGGCTGGGGTCATCTATGCCGAAACTGCGAAGCTGGTCTAAACAAAGTGATCTGGGTCGAGCGGCCTTTGCACCAGGAGTGATTTTTTCACCGACGGATGCGGTGATTCCGGATGTGATTTGGGCTAGTAATGAAAGATCCAATCAATTACTAGATGAGGCTGGACACTCTACGGGGGCACCTGAAATTGCTATTGAGGTGTTATCTCAGTCTCTAAAAGATAAAGAGCGAGATAAGAAAACTAAGCTGAAGCTGTATTCCAATCAGGGTGTGTTGGAATATTGGATTTTTGATCGGGAACTCAATGTGATTGAAATCTATCGCCGCAAAGCAGGTCAACTGTTTAAGGCAATGGCACTCTATGCTACAGATACATTAACTAGCCCGGTTTTGCCTGGTTTTAGCTGTAGTATTGCCACTCTCTTTGAGTAGAAATATTGTGGGCGTTACGATACGTTAAATGCCCCTGAGGATTACTGATTGAATTTATCGTTGTTTTTCTATGAATTCTTCGAGCTTTAGCGATCTTCTCACCATAAGTATGGAAGAACTACAACTCAAAAATGAAGCAGCTTATAAGATATGGGGTTTGGGCACATTTGATCGGTGGGATATTGATCAAGAAGTGGGCGATCTTGTCTTTTCTAACTCCGATGGTGTAAAAGTTGCTGCACCGGCACAGATTATTGGTTCATTCAGCATCAACGATAGTTCTTGGTTATGGGCTTGGGATAACCCATCGATTGTCGATGACCTTAAAATTCATTCCCTAAAACTCAAAGCCTATGGTGAAAAATATGGGATTGAAAAATTGACTACACGAAAATGGATCGGTACCGAAGACGAAGCTTGGGCTATGACTGCTCTGGCAGTAAACCTCTGCGATACTCAAGGTACTTATCGTGGACCGGCTGGTTCAGCCTATGTGTTTATGACATTCGGAAAGGTGGAAATCAGCGCTCTTGTTCACGAATGACAATAATCTTTTTGTTTCAGCAAGGTAGCTACAAAAGCGTGTTACTACAAGACCATGCTTTTTAGGATGCCTAGCAGCTCGTTTACCTGCGTAGCAAAGTATTGTTTCGTGTCGATAAAAATGGTTCTTTGCCCATTCATCGACTGGAATTTCAGAAACTATCATAGGTCTCCGGTGGTCACATAGCCAAAGATTGTTGCTAAGTTGTTTTCTTCTTGACGGTTAAACCTGACGGTTTAGCAGCTCACGCGCAGCGGACAAAATAGGAGCCACAATAAATTCTGACTTAGCTTTCTCAGTACCAATAGCATCGGCCAACGGTAGACGGATTTCCAAAAAGTCCGATAGCCATTGAGGTGGATTTTGGCCCTGAACATCGGTAAACAGTGCCTGATCTTCAATCAAGTTAACGGCAAACTGCTTTTTAACGTCACTGATTGTAAAGTCACCGTAATCCATTTTTGCGGGCATCCAGGACTCCTACACTAGGATAGTAGTTGAGCTTGCCGATCGTTCTCATCCAACCCCCTAAGGAGTAAGTCCAGTGCCTTCGCCATTTCCTGGAATGGATCCATACTTAGAGCATCCGGAAATTTGGCCAGGTGTTCACCTCCTTCTGATCGCAGCTTTAGCAGAGTCGTTGACTCCCCAGCTGCGGCCTAAATACTCGGTTGCAGTAGAAGTGCGAATGTACGAAACAACTGGAGACCAGTCATTATTGGTGGGCATTCCCGATGTCACCGTCCAAAAGGCGCAACAGCAGACCAATCAGTCTATAAATGTTGCGGTGGCGTCTCCTCCATCGCAACCGATGCTGGTTGAAGTGCCAATGCCAGTGACAGTTAGGCAAGGCTATTTAGAAGTACGCGAAGTGGCCACTAAGGAAGTCGTTGCTGCCATTGAGGTGCTGTCCCCCATTAACAAGCGCCCAGGACAGGGACGACGGACTTACGAAACCAAACGGGAGCGGGTACTCACTAGCTCCACCCACCTGGTCGAAATTGATCTACTGCGAGCCCATGAGCCCATGCCGATTTTGGGTCAAGGTTGGCACAGTGACTATCGTATTCTGGTCAGTCGGAACGATCTAAGACCCCAGGCAGAGCTTTACAGATTTAATCTAAAGGATAAAATACCCACCTTCAGACTGCCGTTACGTTCGGGCGATCAGGCACCCACTGTAGATTTGCAGTGCTTGTTAAACCAGATTTATGAGCGTTCTGGCTACGATTTGAAACTGGATTACCAGAAAGAGCCTGTCCCAGAATTCGATGAAGACACTGATTGGATAAATGATCTTCTGACTGACAAGGGATTACGGGGCTCTTAAACGTGAGCACAACCGTGAATTTAATTTTTACAAGCCCTAAGTTCTATGGCTTGAGGGAATAGACACTGACCCGCTACTATACAGGCGCATATTTGCTGGCTGCCCTAATGATTGATTCAGTGCTGCGTACCCTTACCTTTGGTCAGCTTTCGCTACAGCAGTGGCGAGAGGTGAGCCTTATCCATTGGCTGCTAACGCCATTACGTAAATGGCGTCAGGGTAGCGGGCTACTGCCCCATGGCGACCTGATAGCAGCTGCTATCGTAGCGGTGCTGCTGGTACTGTCTCCTTATACCTCTACCACCCTCATTGGTATTTTGCTGGTGGCCTGTGCAGCGCTGTGGTTTCTCCTCACAGTCAGCGATGAGGCCAACGGTTGGCTCACGCCTATTCATTTGGGGGTCACCCTTTACTGGGCCACCATGGTATTAGCTACGGCACTGTCGCCGGTCAAAGCTGCCGCCGTTTCTGGGTTGATTAAGCTCACCTTGAATCTGTTGCTGTTTATGCTGCTGGCACGGATACTGCGGCAGCCAAAGTTGCGTACGGGGGTGGTCTCTGTCTATGTGCTGGCGACTTTACCCGTAGCGGTCTATGGTATGCGCCAATATTTCTTTGGAGCTGAGGCCCTGGCCACCTGGGTGGATCCGACCACTAATTTATCTGGGGCAACTCGAGTTTATAGCTATCTAAAAAATCCTAATTTGTTGGCAGCCTATCTGATGCCTGCAGTTGCCATGAGCGTTAGCGCCTTTTTTGTATGGCCCCGCTGGCTACCTAAGGTGTTGGCAGCCATTGCTTTTTTTCTAAATCTTGCCTGTTTGGTGTTGAGCTACAGCCGTGGCGGTTGGATAGGGCTGTTGGGTCTATTTTTTGTGCTGGCAGTGCTGCTGGTGTACTGGTGGAGTGAACTGTTTCCATCTTTTTGGAAGAAATGGGCACTACCGATGTTGTTGGGGTTAATGGCCAGTTTGGTTGTATTTGCCGTGCTGTTTGTTGGCCCGGTGCGTGAACGGGCTATGACCATGTTTGCCGGTCGGGGAGACAGCAGCAACAACTTCCGCATTAATGTGTGGGAAGGGGTGATGGATATGATCCGGGCGCGGCCTGTCATTGGCATTGGCCCTGGTAATGAAGCTTTTAACAGAGTTTATCCGTTCTACCAGCGTCCTAACTACACTGCTTTGAGTGCCTATTCAATTTTTCTAGAAACCCTGGTTGAGGCCGGCATTATTGGCTTTACGGCTCTGTTGTGGATGTTAGGAACAACCTTATATCAAGGGTTATACCAGCTACGGCGTCTGCGGATGGATATGAATGGGCAGGGCTATTGGCTGATTGGTGCGATCGCAACCTGTTCTGGTATGTTGGTCCACGGTTTAGTCGATACCGTCTGGTATCGTCCCCAGGTCAGCACCCTCTGGTGGCTGTGCATGGCCATTATTGCCAGTTTCTATGTGCCTCGCCAGCAACGCTACGAAGAATAGGGCTACGTTATGACGTCCCCAGAGCCCATGGGCCTGAGGACGATGAAACATCCTGGATAGGATTACCGGAGGAGACTAGTTCTGTTCGTCAGAGCTAGTCTCACAATGTCTTCTTTGTGATGGGGGTGATTATTAACAATGGCAACAGAATCCCTGGTCTATGGGGAGTTCCCCTAGGAATATTGGCAGGCACCCTGCGGGGCAGTGCCCCATTATTATAGTTGGTGCGATCGCACTACTCTGGAGAATCTATCAGCCCCGGGTGATCGTCTGGACGAGGACCGGGCGCAGGCCAGAAAAAGCGACGTTCTTCTTCAGTAATGGGCTTATCATTAATGCTCGCCTCTCGGCGACGCATTAACCCATCCTCGTCAAATTCCCAATTCTCATTACCATAGGCGCGATACCACTGACCGGCATCATCGTGCCATTCATACTGAAAGCGCACCGCAATCCGATTCTCACCAAAGGCCCACATCTCCTTAGTCAAACGATAATCCAGTTCCTTATCCCATTTTCGGGTCAAAAACTCTCGAATCGCATCTCGTCCCTGAAAAACCTCAGCCCGATTGCGCCAGTGGCTATTTTCTGAGTAAGCCATGGAAACCCGCTGTGGATCTCTACTGTTCCAGGCATCTTCTGCCATACGAACTTTTTTAACAGCAATCTCATAGGTAAATGGGGGGACCAGTTTCGAAGCTGACATGGGCAAGAATCCTGAGTAATCAGTCAAAGAGTGAATTCGGAGTTCATTCTCCCTATATATACCCCTCAGCGTGCCAGGTAGATGGGACGAACTTTTGGAAAACTAGGATTTTCTTGAGGCTCTCAGTGCTCTCTATTTTTATCAATCAATAACATTGACCTTTCACCTCCCAGGAGTTTCTTGTATCTTAAGTAGAGTGATCATTCTACTTGGATAAAATCATGGCCGAAGCAACTACCGTAACCGCTGAGGTAAAGGCACCGCTTACCCCCATTCCTCAAGACGGTCTAACAGATTTAGCCGCTAAGAATAAGGCCAACCCTGCCGATAAAACCCTAAAAGTTAAAACTGTCTGCACAGGCAAGTTTCGCAGCCTTAACTACGCCCGTGATCTGGACGCATTTGCCATTGATGAACCTCCTGTTCTTTTGGGAGATAATACCGCACCCAACCCATCTGAGATTGTGTTGGGAGCCCTGGGTTCCTGCTTGGTGGTGGGCATTCAGGCCAATGCCGCTGCAAAAGGCGTTACCTTAACTAAGCTAGAAGTTGCCCTAGAAGGCGATATCAACATTGTTAGCACCTGGGGGACTGGAGAATTGGCCAAGCCTCAGGCTGGGTTTACTGATGTCCGCGTTAAGGTAGACATCGACGGTGACGCGGACCGGGCAGTGCTAGAGGAAATGGTGGCCCATGCGAATACATGGTCGCCGGTGTCTGCGACATTAAGCAACCCTATGCCGGTATCGGTTTCAACGGTTTAATTGGAACTGTTGGATTAAATTTATCTAAAGTCGGAGTTTCTACCGTGAGAAACTCCGGAAACTTCTCTTTAACCTTTTCGTCTCTGGCTTAGGGCATTTCTTGCGTATATTCGTTTGGGTAATGTCGATTCTGGCAACCAATACAATATTTTGGCATCGTTAGGTCTCCATTAGGTTTTCAAGCTTCAAAAATCTAACCCAGCGATCATCACATACCGCTTTATCAGCCCAACTCAATACATCGGCCTTTTATAGAGCATCGCCATGCAAACCATTTCAAAATCATCGAATCATAAGGCATCTTCGGCAACCTTAGATTCAGATCCGGCCATTGCTAACCTACGCACTGTAATTAATCAAGTGCTGACACCTAAGGTGCAAGACATTGATCTCAAAGGAGAGTATCCGGATCAGATTATGCACCAGCTAGGGACTACCCATGCCTTTGCCCATGCAGTGTCCACCGACTACCAGGGGTCGGGTAAAGGATTGAAAACAGCGATTCAAAGCATTGAAGAAATTTCTAAAGACTGTCTTTCAACCGGATTTATTACCTGGTGTCAGGTGGCCTGCACCTGGTACTTAGAAAACACTCAGAACACGACGCTGAAGGCAGAGATGCTGCCTAAAGTCGCGACTGGTCAGGTGCTAGCCGGTACTGGGTTATCAAACCCCATGAAGCATTTTGCCGATATTGAGAAAATTGCCCTGACGGCAACGCGTGTGGACGGTGGCTACATCGTCAACGGCCTGCTGCCCTGGGTGTCTAATTTGGGGCCTGGCCACTATTTTGGGATTGCCGCCAAACTGGCTGATTCGGAAGACTACATGATGGCGCTTGTTTCCGATGCGCTAGAGGGGATGTCGCTGCGGCTTAATGCTCACTTTATTGCCCTGGAAGGGACAGGCACCTATAGCTGTGTATTCCGCGATGCCTTTGTTCCAGATGAGTGGGTTTTGGCATCTCCCTGTGAGGAGTATGTCGCCTGCATTCGCCCTGGATTTATCTTGACCCAGATGGGTATGGGGTTAGGATTAGCCGATAGCTGTATTGAGCTGATGCGTCGGTCTAATAAGCGTCTGGGTCATGTAAATTGCTATTTGGATGATCAAGTTGAAGACCTGGCTGATGCTTTGCACATGGCTCGGTTGCATACCTACAGCCTGGCTGACCAGCTGAATGAATGTACAGGGTTGGCTGATCCACAACTGGATCGCGAGATTATTCAAGCCCGGGTAACCGGTGCAGAACTCTCGTTACGGTCTGCTCAAGCGGCCATGCTGCATGCGGGGGCCAGAGCCTATGTGCATGGTAGCCCGGCAGAGCGTAAGTTGCGGGAAGCTTATTTTGTGGCGATTGTGACTCCCGCTCTCAAGCATCTGAAGAAGATGTTGGCTGATATGAAGCAGCAACCCGCTTTGTCGGTTGCCTAACAGTCTCAAATTGGGAGGGTGGGAATTGCTTACCCTCCTACAGGCTGCTTGACTGGAGGGAACATTCAGGTTTAGGAAATATAGCCTTTGAATGCATCACTTAGCTGACCTGGCAGGCAGTGGACACTGAGGGTTGTAACGAAAATCAAAGTCTGTAAAACGGTATCCGTTGATACGAAAATAAGATAGATTAACCGTTCTAATAGATATAATCAGGCTTTAGTTCTACCCAAAAATTAATATGAAATCGGTCACGGATCAGTTCCGCCAGTGGAATAGTCTTTCTTGCCAATATGGTGGGACTAGTACCATGCCGACCCGCTGCGTTGTTTGTGGAAGTTATCATTCTACTCAGGACCACTGGCGTTTGATGGCTGAGTCGGAGATGCCCCAAAATCCGGCTGATCTGATCGATGATCTGGCTAAAATGCGGTTTTATAAGCCGGAGGCCATTGAGACTGCTGATGCTATTAGTCAGGCGGAGCTACGAACGGCTCTGTTTGTGAGTAAGGTGGGCAAGGGTAGCCCCAAGCGAGAGCGGCTGGTTCGAGATTTAATTGACCTGGCAGGCGGTCTGGATCAGGCGTTTGGTGCAGCCTTTGGACCTAAGGCTGGAGAGTTTTTTAGTGATGCTCAGCGCATCAGTCAGGTAACTCGGCGTAAGTTTTTACAGAACATTGCTGTGGGGGCAGCTTTGGTCACGTTAGCCAACTGTGCCGATTCAGCGGAGGTTGCTGATGATCCTCAAGGGTCTGTTGCTGGTGCCCCTGCTGGCGCGTTGGAGAAAACGAGTCTGAAGCTAGCGTTTTTGCCGATCACCTGTGCGACTCCGATTATTATGTCGCAGCCGCTGGGCTTCTATGAGAAGCATGGTCTCGATGTGGAGCTGATGAAGTATGCTAGCTGGTCGGTGGTCAGGGATGCTGCGATCGCAGGTGAACTGGACGCCTACCACATGCTGGCTCCCATGCCCATTGCCATGTCCCTTGGCTTGGGGTCCACTCCTTTCTCAATTAAGCTAGCCAGCATTGAGAACAACAACGGCCAGGGTATTGCCGTTGCCAACAAACACCTGGGCAATGTCAACGGTCCTGCCGACTTTAAGGGCATGACCATCGGCATTCCCTATGATTATTCCAACCATAACCTGCTGTTACGTTACTACCTGGCCACTGGCGGGTTGGATCCAGACAACGATGTGAAGCTGTTGATTTTGCCCCCGCCGGATGCGATCGCAAAAATGTCCACCGGTCAAATTGATGCCTTTATCCTGCCCGACAACTTTACCCAGCGGGTCGTGCAGGATGACATTGGTTTTATTCACATCTTAACCAAAGACCTGTGGGAAGGGCATCCCTGCTGCGCCTTTGTTGCTGCTCAGAATTGGATTGATGAACACCCCAACACATTCCGAGCCCTTAACAAGGCCATTATTGACGGGGCTACCTACGCCAACAATCCAGCCAACCGTAAGGAAATTGCAGCGGCTATTGCCCCTCGTGAATATCTGAATCAGCCCTTGCCAGTGCTGGAAGCTGTCATGACCGGTCAGTTTGAAGATGGTCAGGGCAACACCTTTGACATTCCCGATCGGATTTACTTTGACCCCTACCCTTGGAAGAGTTTTGCCAGCTGGATTACTACACAGCTCGTACGCTGGGATTACACGTCGGCGGATAAGATTGCCGATGGTGGTCGAGAGTTCTTCTTGACGGATCTAGCCCGGGAACTCGCCCTAGAACTGGGTGTGGATTCACCCGAGGAAATCTCCCGGATCGAAAAGATGAAGTTTGGCGATTTTGACCCAGATAAGGCCGATGAGTACTTGAAAGAGCAGGTTGATAAGTTTGGCGTTTAATTAACCCGGATGACGGATCTCGGAGTCTCGTCTAGGATAGACTCCGAGATCGGAGTGGGTCTCAACAACTGGCAACGACAATGGCAAAATCACCTTAAACGTTGTCCCTGTGCCCAGCTGGCTTTTGACCTGAATATCTCCCTGTTGGAAATCAACAAACTGTTTGACAATACTTAGGCCTAATCCAGTACCTGGAATGTTACTGACATTCTTGCCTCGGTGAAACGGTTCAAATAGATGGGGATAATCTTCCGGCGGAATTCCTAGACCGTTGTCTTTGACTACAAAAACTGCCTGTTCCTTATGGCGGAATAGAGACAAATAAACAGATCTGCCATCCAGGGTGTAGCGAACAGCATTAGACAAAATATTGGTCAAAATTGAACGCAAAAGCGTTTGATCTAGTTTCGCGATCAAAGGTTTGTGTCTGCCAGTGAATTCCAGCTGCCCCGTTTGTGAGGGCAGTTCTGTCAGCAGATTGCGACAAAAGTCGACGAGATTTAGGGGCTCAGGGTTGAGGCATAAGCGCTTGGCTTCCAATTTACCAAGCACTAAAATATCGTCGATCATCTGAGTCATGCGCTCAATATTCTCTTTAATAGTCACAAGATATTGATTTTTCTGCGACTGCGATAATTGTTCGTCATACCGATTTAAAGAGGACACTGACAGCGCAATATTATTCATTGGATTGCGAAACTCATGGCACACCATGGAGACAAATCTGGACTTGAGGTCACTCAACTCCCGCAATCGCTCATTGGCCGCATAGAGCTCGGCTGTCCGCTTTTTTACTTTGAGTTCTAAATCTTCGTTGGTCTGTTGCAAGACCGTCTCAGCCCACTTGCGTTGGCTAATATCGCGAAAGGTCACCACCGCCCCAATCAGTTCGCCATGATCGTCGCGCATGGGCGTACTAATGTATTCCACCGGGAAACAGGTGCCATCCTTGCGCCAAAAGACTTCATCGGTAACCCTTTGCACATGCCCTTGTTGGAAAACTTCATAGATCGGACAACATTCTCTGGGATAGGGACTGCCATCAGCATGGGAATGATGGAGAACTCGATGCATCGACTGACCGATCAAATCCTCCATCTCCCAATCGATCATGGCAGCGGCGGCTGGATTCACAAAGGTAACATTGCCCTGCAGGTCTAACCCATAGACCCCCTCGCCCACGGCGTTGAGAATTAGCTGATGTTGACGACGTAGAGCTTCAAGTTCGTCATGTTCTGAAAGGCTAGCGGCATCACGTGGTTCCATAAAGCTGTTCAAGACTGTAGTGCACTACACCACGACTGGTTCCTAAAACCCTTAAACCTGTTAGTTAAGCATACAAAATACCCTCAGCAGAGGGTAGGCCCTTGCTGATTTATTGGAGCCATCGGTCTAAAATGATTGGTTAGAACGGGTTAGATTTGTTTTTCCTGGAGGTCAGCAACGGCAAGAGTATTATCTTAATTTCCATCTTAGATGGTAGGGGCCATGGTGAAAACGATTCTGGTCATTGAAGATGAGGCCCAAACAAGAGAAATTTTTCTCCGCTGTTTGAAATTTGAAAAGTTCAAAGGCATTGGCGCAGAAAATGGGTCTACTGGCGTTAGACTAGCGACAAAACATCGTCCTGATCTGGTGGTTTGCGACATTATGATGCCAGACATGAATGGCTATGAGGTATTGACCTCCCTTAGAGGGAACGCGGTGACAGCTGCAATTCCATTGATCTTTTTAACGGCCAAGGTAACAATGGCAGACCTCCGACAGGGTATGACCTTGGGGGCAGATGACTATTTGACAAAACCCTGTACGGTAGAGACTTTTTTGGATGCGATCGCATCCCGCCTAAAGCGTCAAGATGAACTTAAACGCGGGTTACAAGCAACATCTTTTATGGATGCCCAGGGTCAGGATCAGGCTACTGCTGAAACAATCTTTCCTGAATGTCCGCGACTGAACGCTGTTTTCGAATTTATCGAAGCTCATTATCAAAAACCCATTAACTTAACCGATGTAGCTCAGGCTGTGGGCTACTCTCCTGCTTATTTAACGAATCTATCCCAAAGCCATACAGGTCGAACGGTAAAAGCTTGGATTATTGCCCGGCGCATGGCTCAAGCTCGACAATTATTGTCCAATACGGCTGAGTCCATTAAACAAATAGCCAACTCTATCGGCTACACCGATGCTGGCTATTTCACTCGACAATTTCGCAAGCTCCATGGCGTGACGCCACAGGTTTGGCGGAGTGGTCCCAATTCGTAACAATCGCAACAAAACAACGCTATAAACAGCCAACAGACTTAAAAAGTCCTAGTTTTGCAAAAAATAATCCAATGTAATCCCTAGAAGTGATTGGTATAAATTTTACTATCAAATCCCGCATATAAACTTAGTTCGTGTCCAAGTGTGGAGTTCTATTGCAAAGGACATTATCCATTTTCCCTTGGACGCCGTTTAACTTACGTGGATAACCAATAGTCTCAGTCAACGCTAGTTAAGGTGAGTAATCCTATGGTTTTAACCTCCGCACAAACTGATCAAGGGTGGAACAATCTAAATTGCGATCGCGGCAATCTCACCGATTTTCAGACGGCCTGCGTCATCTGTGGTGGAGCTCATCTGACCCATTCCCATTGGGAATTCTTACAAACCATGCCCCAGGACCCAGTGGAGATGGTGGATGACCTGATGAAGATGGGGCTGTATAAGGATCAGCAGCTGCGAGCTGCCGATAATGTCAACGCCTACGAGCTCCGCAAGACTCTGTTGCTCAAAGCAGCGGGCAAAGGTGATCCAAAGCGTGAAAAATTGGTGCTGGCCCTGGCAAGACAAGCGGGCGGGATTGAAAATGCGTTTGCAGCGGCCTTTGGCCCCCAAGCCGGACTGTTCTTTACCGATGCCATTCGCAACAGCCGATTTACCCGTCGAGAGTTTCTTAAGAACTTAGCCATTGGTGCGGCACTAGTGACCCTCAGCAACTGTGGCCCTAATTCCCAGCAAGCGGCAGAAGAAGAAGATGCCGCCGCTCCGGTAGATGTCTCCAACCTGGAGAAAACGGATCTCAAGATTGGTTTTATTCCCATTACCTGTGCTACACCCATTATTATGTCCGAGCCTTTGGGCTTCTACGCCAAGTATGGGTTTAATGCCGAGGTTGTCAAGATGCCCAGTTGGGGGGCCGTACGAGACTCTGCCATTGCTGGAGAATTGGACGCTTATCATATGCTTGCACCGATGCCAATTGCCATGACCCTGGGCCTAGGGTCTGCATCCTTTGGTGTCAAACTCGCTAGCATTGAAAATATCAATGGACAGGCCATTACAGTTGCCGAACGCTATAAGGGACAGATCAACGGTCCAGCGGACTTTAAGGGCTTTACCATCGGCGTCCCGTTCCCCTATTCCATGCATAATCTGTTGCTGCGCTACTATTTAGCAACTGGGGGTATCGACCCCGATGTGGATGTTAAGATTCGCCCCGTGCCGCCACCGGATAGCATTGCCCAGTTGATTGCTGGAGATATTGACGCTTACTTAATGCCCGATCCCTTTAATCAGCGTGCCGTCTTTGAAGGGGCTGGGTTTATCTTTAAGCTGACTAAAGACCTATGGCCAGGTCATCCCTGCTGTGCGTTTGCCGCTAGCGATCAGTGGATTGATGCCAATCCCAATACCTTTAGAGCGCTGAATAAGTCCATCATTGAAGCGGCTGGCTATGCTCGTGATCCGGCGAATCGTCCTGAAATTGCTAAGGCAATCTCCGAGAGAGCATTTCTTAATCAGCCAGTTGAGGTGGTTGAGGCTGTGCTGACTGGTAACTTTGAGGATGGTCAAGGTAACACCCTGAGTGTGCCGGATCGAATTGACTTTGATCCATATCCCTGGCAGAGTTTTGCCAACTGGATTTCTTCGCAACTGGTGCGTTGGGATTTACAAGGGGATGGTAAAGCTAATCAGGTTATTACCAGCGAAACCTATAATCAGATCGGGAAAGATATTTTCTTAACTGACTTAGCTAGAGAGTTAGCTCAGGAGGTGGGGCTTAACCCACCGGAAGATATTTACCGCACTGAGACCCTTGAATTCGATACCTTTGACCCTGCTGATCCAGCAGCTTATGTCAAAGAGCAAATTGATAAAAATGGTGTTTAAGTTCAGCGGTCAGATCTTGAAGGAGGTGCAGATTACATGGCCTTAAGTAAGCCAGCTTTAAATAAAGTTAATGGCGTTGACAGTAGGTCCCCATGGCTTAATGAGAATGTCAAGGCGTTGGGACTATTTGTTATTTCGCTCATTCTTTTCTTAGTGTTTTGGGAAGTTGGTGCCAACCTGAAGTTGTTTGCTAAAGGGATGCCCACTGCTTCTAAAACGTTGCAAGAACTATGGTGGTGGACTACTCATCCCTTTTTTGATAATGGCCCCAACGATTTAGGCATTGGGTGGAATTTATTAATTAGTTTGCGACGTGTGGCAATTGGTTACATTTTAGCCTCTGCGATCGCAGTTCCCCTGGGCATTCTCATTGGCATTTCACCCATTGCCTACAAAGCCTTTAACCCTTATGTACAGCTCCTAAAACCAGTCTCGCCGCTAGCCTGGTTACCTTTAGGGCTCTACATATTTCGAGATTCCGAAAAAACGGGCGTCTTTATCATTTTGATCTCCAGTATCTGGCCAACGCTGATTAATACAGCCTTTGGTGTCGCCAATGTAAGTCCAGAGTATCTAGATGTCTCCAAAACATTGGGAGCATCAAGGTTGCGGACCATCTTTAAGGTGATTATTCCAGCTGCTCTACCCAATATTGTCTCCGGTTTACGGATCAGCATGGGCATCGCCTGGTTGGTGATTGTGGCGGCTGAAATGCTTTTAGGGACCGGGTTAGGCTACTTTATATGGAATGAATGGAATAATCTCTATATTCCGAATATTCTAGTTGCGATTTTCATCATCGGTCTGGTTGGGCTCATCTTAGACAGTATGTTTGGTGCCCTAGAAAAATTTGTTGCGTTTGGGCGTAAAGCATGAGCATTGCTTCCGTCAATTATTCCAATAATGGTGCCGTATCTCCTGAACCTGAATTTCCTTCGGCCCAGCTTTCCATTCGGAATGTTACCAAGGTGTTTGCAGGCAAACGGGATATCTTCAGTAGGTTGTCAGGTAAGACAACCCGAGATTTTGTCGCCATTGAAGACATCAGTTTAGACATAGAACCTAATACATTTGTCTCTATCATTGGTCCTTCGGGCTGTGGTAAGTCGACATTGCTCAATATGGTGGCCGGGCTATCCCCCGTTACTGGGGGTGAAATATTGCTGAATGGTCACCCCATTCAAGGGCCTGGTCCTGATCGAGGCATGGTTTTTCAGAACTATGCCCTGATGCCCTGGATGACCGTTGAAGAGAATATTCGGTTTGCGGTTGAAACCGTTTTTCCCAAGCTGTCACCCAAGCAAAGGACTCGCACCATTAAAGAGCAGATCCAGTTAGTGGGGCTGGAAGGGGCGGAGAAAAAGCATCCCCATGAACTTTCAGGAGGGATGCGGCAAAGGGTCGGCATTGCTCGTGCTTTGGCTATTAATCCTCAGATTTTACTGATGGATGAGCCCTTTGGAGCCTTGGATGCCTTAACTCGTGGCTTCCTACAGAGTGAAGTTGAGCGCATTTGGGAACAACACCGGAAGACAGTCATCATGATCACCCACAGTATTGAGGAAGCCTTACTGCTGTCGGATCGCATTGTGATGATGACTCGGGGGCCAGCTGCTCGCATTGACGAGATCCTCGAAGTCCCATTCCCCCGACCTCGCGATCGAGAAACCATCGATCAGCATCCGGCCTACCACGATCTTAAGGCCGAAATGGAACACCATCTGTTCCGTGAAACCCGTGCTGTTGAAGAGTCTCGTATCCGGGTTAAATAATTAGAGCTGCGTTAAGCGTTATTCCTGTTTAAGTTTTGCAATCAAGAGGTGATTTTTGCGATGGCTATTTCTGAAATCTCTGCCAAGTTTCTCGCAGCAAAGAAAGCCAAAGGGGTATCATTTGCTGATTTAGAAGCCAAGCTAGGCTATGACGAAGTCTGGATTGCATCAGTACTTTATCGTCAGGCTAGTGCTTCAGAAGAAGAAGCCACCAAAATTGTTGAGGCTTTGGGCATGGGAGCAGAATATGTTGAGTATCTCACTGAGTGTCCTGTAAAAGGTGGGTTAGATCCTCTGGTACCGACTGATCCGCTGATTTATCGCTTCTATGAAATTATGCAGGTTTATGGCATGCCGGTTAAGGCAGTGGTCCATGAGAAGTTTGGTGATGGCATCATGAGTGCGATTGATTTCTCCATTGATGTGGAGAAGGAAGAAGATCCCAAGGGCGATCGGGTGAAGGTGATCATGTGTGGCAAATTCTTGCCCTACAAGAAGTGGTAAGACAAACATAAATGTTAGGGGTATACAGCTAGCTGCGCGCCCCTAACGCATGCATATTCAGCAAGAGTTGTTGTGTTAGCAGCCTTAGCTGGAGTCTTTCATGGCTTTGCCTACGGGGAAGGGATCTGATTATCATTTTGATCATCTGTTGTGATGGGCTAGTGTTGTTACCAGAGTAAATATTTCTATCCCCTCTACTCTCATTTTGCTTTCTTTCTGGGGCTGACTCTTACCCAAGCATAGTGGCGCTTCTACCTGGACCAGAAGCGCCACTTTTTTAGTAGTACTAATTTAGTACTACTAACAGCAAATCTGCATTCAGTGTGTTGTTAAGCTTTCTCTAAATTCAGCAGTAACGTGTTCCTAAACTAAACTGTTGTCAGAGGTTTTACGAAAACTATCGAGGCTATTAAGCAACAACTCTAGACCAAACTCAAAGTCATGAATGCCGTTATACCGACCATCCATGACATAGTGCGTGAGCTTGTTCAAGTAAGGATAGGTGTCCACTGGGAGCATGGCAACATGCTGCTGCGCTGCCTCTACATACTCTGCTTCTTCAAAGGGAAAATTCAACTTCTGTAGGGTAAAACCATAAATATGGCTATCGATGGCATTCCACACATGATCCGCCATTTCAAATGAAAAGCCCGCTTCCACCAGGCAGCCCAGGGTGGCATCCACATAGCGCAACATTGCTGGCCCCACATTGGCCCGTGACACTATAGCCATGGTTGCCCAAGGGTGACGTAACAAGACCCTATGGGCTGATATCGCCCGACTGCGCATCGCTGTTTTCCAGTCCACTGCCACATCAGGCACCTCTATCTCACTGGCAACAATATCCACCATGCCGTCTATCAAGTCATCCTTATTGGCCACATGGTTATAGAGCGACATAGCCTTCACCCCCAGCTGCTGGGCAAGCTTTCGCATCGAAAGCGCATCAATGCCATGGTCATCGGCCAATTGCATGGCCGCTGCTAATATCCGTTCGCGGTTTAACGGAAACGATGGGGATGTACCTGTGGCATTCGTCTTTTTGCCCATTTAGCTTTTCTTTAGATCAGCTCTAACCCTTCACCATTCAGCTGTTTTTAAACATTTGGCTCGATGCACATCTTGACATACTTACAGCGTAAGTTAAACTTACAGTGTAAGTTGAGGATTTGAGACACTTAGTGCTGATATTGGCTATGCAGCCTGCGCTGCGCTCATCTGCAAAACGACTCTTCGCATGGGAGAGACCCATTATGCAAACGCTAAAGACCTCTGCCTCCGTTCAAGGAAACACGTTGGAAAGTGACAAAATGAAGGCCATTGTCCAAGACGAATATGGTTCGACCGATGTCCTGCGACTGGAGAATGTGGACAAGCCAGTTCCACAGGATAATCAGGTGTTGGTCCGTGTTTATGCATCATCTGTCAATGCAGGGGACTGGCATTTGATGCGTGGCACGCCATTGCTGATCCGGTTAATGTTTGGCGGAATTTTGAAGCCCAACATTAAAACCCTTGGGGCAGATGTGGCAGGATCTGTAGAAGCCGTTGGTAACGAAGTGACGCAGTTTAAACCAGGGGATCAGGTGTTTGGAGATGTGTCCGAATATGGGTTTGGTGCCTTTGCTGAGTATCTCTGTGTGCCACAGGATGCCTTGGTGCTAAAACCCTCCACCATACCTTTTGCCGTCGCTGCCGCCATGCCAGCTGCAGCCATGGCTGCGCTTCAAGCCCTGCGCGATTGTGGGCAGATTCAACCAGGGCAGAAGGTTTTAATCAATGGTGCGTCTGGGGGGGTGGGGTCGTTTGCGGTGCAGATTGCTAAGGCATTTGGCACTGAAGTAACGGGAGTGTGTAGTACAAGCAAGGTGGAGATGGTGCGATCGCAAGGTGCCGATCACGTCATCGACTATACCAAAACCGACTGCACCCAAGCAGAGTCTCAGTACGATCTCATTCTTGATGCTGCCGCCTATCGCTCGGTATCTGACTTTTTACCTGCCTTAAAACCGGGCGGCACCTATGTCATGATCGGGGGTGCCACCGGATCATTCTTTCAGGCAATGCTGCTGGGGCCTTGGTTAGCAAAGCGCAGGGGGTGCAATGTGAAATGTCTGGAGATGAAACCCAATCATGATGATCTGGTCACTGTGGGAGAGCTGATGGTTGCTGGCAAGATTATGCCTTTTATTGATCGTACCTTTGGCCTGGATGAGGTACCTGCCGCCATGCGTCACGTTGAACAGCGTCAGGTGCAAGGAAAAGTTGTCATTAACATCGGGGAAGAGAGCCCATGCACGACTGCCCGCTAGTCTGGATAATTATGGGTGTTGCTGGTTCGGGTAAAACGCTAGTGGGGCGGATGCTGGCTGAGCGTCTAGAAAGCGACTTTTTAGAAGGGGATCGGCGGCACCCGTTATCCAATATTCATAAAATGTCTTCGCAGCAGCCTCTCGACGATGGAGATCGTCAGCAGTGGTTGTTAGAAATTCAAGGGGATATGCACCGGGCAATTGCCAAAAACCGCGAGACCGTCATCACCTGTTCTGCGTTAAAGGTCGCCTACAGAGAACAACTTTCCGCTTTAGATCGCGTTCAGCTAGTGTGGCTTGATGTGCCCAAGGCAGAGCTAGAGCGGCGACTACTCAGGCGGTCAAATCACTATATGAAGCCTGACATGTTGGCGAGTCAGTTCGCGACCTTTGAACCCATTGCTCCAGACGAGACTGTAATTACGGTCGATGGCCGTTTGTTGCCTGCCAGGATTGTTGACGAATTGTTGAACCAGGCCACGTGGTTGTTTCCAGATTTAGAAAAGCCTTGGTGGAAGAGAGCTGGGGGAGACGACTCAACTAATTCTGATGTGGGTGACGCTGTCATGTATTCAGACATTTATGGCGATGATTTCTAACATCTCAAGGGCGATCGCAACGGTGAGTTTTAACCTGATCGCATACGGTGCCATGTGCTCGCCCTAGGATACCCTACGCTACCCAACAACAGAATATTTCATACAGAACAGGGGGCAGGTACAAGACCGTGCCCCTACCGTGGCCCGTAATAGTTGGGTACCCATGACCCATGCAGACCTGGCACCAGTCGATGATTTAACCACAACCGACACACTGGACCGGCTGCTAAATCTTTTGCATTGAGGATCACCAACGATGAACGCTCCTTGGCATGGTCGTAAACCATGCCAACCAACCATCCATCCTCCTCGTCCCCACCGGCAGGGACAAACACCGGTTCATCGGTAAAACTGAGACCATCTTCCATCCAGATTTGAGACTTTTGGGTATGCAGATCCACCTTGAGATAACCAACGGGGGGAGACGACTCCCCCACACGGTTGCTATAGGTCATGTAAAGATAGCGCACAGCCTGGGTTTCATACTGAGGGTGGCAACAGGGGTACTCAATGCAATAGTTCTCAAGAACAACCTGGTGATTGACGGTGCCTTGCTGGGGCTGAATGGTTGTTTGCCAAAGATAGGTGGGAGCAATGACATCAAAGTCCGGCGCATACCCCTGCCAGCTACTCAAAAATCCCTGTTCCAGCCCGGCCTCTGGCCAACCGGCACTATAAACCACCACAGATCCATCTGGCTGATCATAGGCACAGGCCTGGTGAATTGAAAACCAGGGGCTGGTCTCAACGATTTGTACTGGCTGCCCTGCCATCGGACCATCGGGACGGGGCACTAAATGTATCCGCGTTGGCTGATTTGTTTGTAGTTGCAAACAATCCGCCGGGGACTGACGACCCAGGATAAAGGGTAACGGGTTAAAGGTAAGGCGGTTTTCAACAAAGACATAGTATGTGGGTGTGAGGGCAAAATCATGGGGATTCACCATGGCCCCAGGTATCTGAAACTGGGAGCGGGTGCATTCTTGCCATTGTCGGTCATATTCCACAATGGCAATGGTGAGGCCCTTGAGCTGGGCGGCCCAGTGCCATAGGATAATGCGATCGCGCACCGGATCACCATGGGGATGGGCCGTCGTTGCCCACTGTCCCTGAGCAAAGCGTTGTAAAGTTTGCCAACGGGATTTTGGTAATGACTGAGAAACCAACTGCCCCTGGACATTTTGGGAGCCGATGGTGTCCAGCGTATGGGGATTCACCTGATACGGTAGTCCAGCCTCGTACATCGCTAGCAGTCTGTCGCCCCAAGCCACTGCGTTTACATTGGCCGGGTTTTTCAGATAAAGCTCCAACAGATTGTCTTGAGGTTTGCGAGTCCCAAAGGTGGAGCGAAACAAAAAGCGATCAGCCTGTTCTTCCTGTACAAACTCCGCCGTTTGCACAAACCTGGAATCAAAAAACACCCGCCCATCATCACGAAAGGCGATCCGACAGAGATAACCATCGCCATCTAAAAAATGATTGACTCGTTGGTTACCCCGCTCAAACCCACTGGGACCATTGTGAAACCAGGTGGAGTTTAACAATGCCTCCGGTAACAAACCTTCAATTTCGGTGATTTCGTAGGAAAATTCTGCTCGCTGGGACCGAAATGCACCAAACCATGCCGCCTTTTGCGCCTGCCTTAGACGATCATCACGTTTACCCCAAACAATCTGGTCAGCATTAACAGGTCCCTGGTCTGTAATCATATTTGAAAGTGTGCATCCACCGATTGCTTATGTACCAGAATAAAATATAGCGCTACCGTAGGAGTGTAGATACCATGACCGCTAAGGAAATATCTCTATGCTACCGTTATTGCCCACCCATCCTCTGGTGCTCAAGGTGATCAAAGGGGTCTCCTGCACATTAATCGCTGGAGCATTGGGACTCGTGGCAACCAAGCTGAGCGGCATGATTGCAGAACATACATTATTAGAGAGAGTTTTTTGGATTGGTGCAGCCGCATTGTTGTTTCATATTTTAGAAGGTATAGCTGCGGGTATTTTGGCCCATCGCTTAAAGGAAAACCCAGTTAAAGCGGGCATGTATACCTTTTGGACTGGGATTGCAGGCATTACAGAAATCTTGCAAAGACTGGAAGATAGCCGCCAGGTAACAACAATTGAGTCAGGAATTAGGATCAAATAATTTATCAAAAAACACCGTTAATGTAGGCTTTCTTAGGTTCAGGAATCGATTGAATTTGCTTAGGAATCACCACTAGCGTGGGGCGATTACGCACATCCACTGTGCCAAAGACTCCCTGTACCTGTAGCCAGGTATCATTTTCAAAGTCATCAGCGGTATCGATGTGGATCGCTAACCCCAGGGGCACCGTATCCGCCAGGCAACAGCGAATGATACGGCGAGCCAGGACAAATTGGTTAGGAGCCCCTGGAAACTGACGATGAACAAAGCCAACGATGTCAACGGGCTGTCCTGGAAAAATATCTAACGGTTCTCTCACGGACGTAATCAAGCGTCGCCATTGCAAGACATTACGTTTGAGGGGATCGGGTTCTTCCCCAGCAGGCTCGGCATAGGACCAGATGTCGATGGCGGCTTTGTTTTCGTCTGCTTCGGCGGTCTTCGCCTGGGTTCCAGTGACCCACTGGGCCAGGTTTTTCAATAGGGGAAATCGAGTAACCATAGCTATTTATTTAATGCGAGTATCCAACATCTCTGCCAGTTCTTGCTCTTCAAAGGCTTTGACCACCTCAGAACGCAGATGATCCACAAACAGATTGCGATGATACTCAAACCCTTTGCTCATCATGTCGCGGGGACGGGACATCTCTACTGGCACCATGGCCAAAGTGCGGCCTGGGTTGGCGGTTAAAATCAACACCCGATCCGCCAAGTAAACGGCTTCATCAATGTGGTGGGTAACAAAAATAACGGTCTTACCAGTGCCTTGCCAAATATCTAGCAAGAACTTTTGCATTTGATGACGGGTTTGGACATCCAGGGCAGCAAAGGGCTCATCCATTAGCAACACATCGGTGCCAAGACAGAGAGCTCGGGCAATGCAGGCCCGCTGTTGCATCCCCCCCGAGAGCTGATGGGGATAGCGGTTTGCCGCTTTTAACAGCCCCACCTGTTGTAAATACTCCTTGGCTCGCTGGTGGCGTTCCCGTTTTCCTAAGCCCTGTAGATTTAACCCAAAAGCAACGTTATCAATCACCGACAGCCAGGGAAATAGAGACGCCTGCTGGAAGATCATAGAACGATGGGGAGACGGTTCTGTGATGACCTCACCACGAAATCGCAGTGTCCCCGATGTGGGTGTTTCCAAACCAGCAATCATGCTTAGCAGGGTACTTTTGCCGCAACCACTGGGACCAATAATCACTAAAAATTCCCCCGGTTCTACGGAGAAACTGATGTCGTCAATGGCTAAATTGGCTTCAGAGCTGTCAGGATTCCAGATTTTACTGACGCGATCGCAAACAATCTCACCCATCCATAAACCCTCATGTACACCGTTTCTCAACTCCGTTGAATCAACCTCGCTGGATGGGTGGGCATTGGCCCACCCTACTATATTTGCGCCGATCCTTTCCACCACAGCACCCGTTGCTGCACCTGCCGAAATCCAACATCCAACAGGTAGCCCACCACCCCAATCACAGCCATGCCTAAAAACATCAGCTTGGCATTAAACATTTGCCGACCTACCATCACAATGGCTCCTAGCCCGGTATTCACCCCCACCATCTCAGCTGCCAACACCGCCATCCAGGCCGCAAAAAAGTTAATCCGCAGGATAAAAAACAGATCTGGAATCACCGCCGGTAAAATCACCTTAAACATCACCTGACGACGGCTGGCACCCAGAACCCGTGCCGTATTGATATACAGCTGATTGACATTGTTAATAGCATTAACCGTCGCCAGGGTAAGCAAAAAGAAAATGCCAATAAACACCACAAAAATGGCCGCATTATCCCCAATACCAAAGGCCATAATGGCAAAGGGAATCCAGGCAATAGGAGCAATGGGAGCCAGCAGCGTAATCACTGGTAGGGTGAGTTTACCAAAAATCTTAAAGTAACAGGCCAGGCCACCCACCCCAATGGCGGCAATAAAGCCCAGCACCAGACCGGCCACTACCCGCTTGAGGGTGGCCACAATGGCGGTAAGTAAAACAAAATTGCCACCCGTGCGCTCCACACCAATTCTGGGCGCAAGAAACTGTTCCTGATTGCCAATTTCAGCAATAAACTCGTGGGGTGGGGGCAAAATCAAAGTGTTCACCCACCCAAGCAGGGTTACTAATTCCCAAATTCCAATAAACAGACCCAGCGAGAGACACCACCACATAGCTGACGTAGCTACAGTCTGCCACCAGCGACTGCGCGTTTTAGAAACGCGAGGTTTGGCTAGCCTGATAGAAGATTTGAGTTGCATATTTTCTAAGAATAGAATAGTCGAGTTGGAGACATAACGCTAATGACTAAGGAAGCATTAAACAACAACCTCATGACTGAGGTTTTACACTCCAGACGTTCTGCAGAAACCGGTCCAGAACATATATAATCGACCCCGCCATAACTCTAAACTTAATGCTCTTAGGAATAACCCAGTACGTTGGGTTGTAGGGCGGCGTTCCGGCCCTGCCCAGGGGGTGTGGGGAACTCGGAGGGACCCCACGCAGCCGGTTTTGCATCCAGTCAATATCCTGAACCATGACTGTGAACTTTAAACAGTCACCTTCACCTTCACTCGCTCCCAAAGTTCAGGGCTTTCAGCAATCACATCTTCCAACAAAGAGAAATTAACAAAGTTATCATCCAGATCCGTATTAATGTAATTCAACTCCTTCATACTTTCCGCACGCTCATACATAAAGTTGCGCTTATCCCGTACATCCACACCGGGAGGCTGAGCCTGGGCAGAGGCCAACAGGCTCTCCATGTCGGTCTTATAATACTTATCGATGGTGGCTTGAGCTGCCCCTTCAAAGTTATTTTCAATCTCATACTGAGCTTCAAAGAAGACTCGAATAACGTCTTTCACCATCTCGGGTTCGTTTTCAATGATTTCGTTACGAACGGCGAGAACACAGTCAGGATAGCCACTGCCATAAATATCAACACCATTACCCAGAATATTTCCGTTGGTCTGGGTTTTAGCTTTGGTGGCATAGGGTTCAATGTGGCTGACAGCATCCACCTGACCCGCCAGATAAGCGTTTAACAGTTCAGTTGAGTCACCCAGGTACACCATTTCCACATCGTCGTAGGTCATACCTTCTTTCTTTAAATAGTCATAGACGATGACATCCAGAGTGTCGGCCTGGAAGGTGGCAACTTTTTTACCCTTCAGATCAGCAAAGGATTTGATTTCGGGCTTAGCGACAATGACTAAGCCTTCGACACCACTGCCAGCAACAACTTGGAAAGATGCACCCTGGGTATAGGCTGCGATCGCATTAGTAAACGGAATCACCGCCATTTCCACCTGGCCCGTGGCCAACTGCACCGCCACATCAGCAGGCATCGGCGTCAGAGCCGCTGTTCCCTTAAACCCATACTTGGCAAAGAGTTGTTTCTCAGCAGAGTAAAACAGAGGCATATTACATAACCCCGCCCCATGGGCAAACTTAATCTCACGACCATCCCAACCGCCTGAGCCTACAGGCTTTTTACCCGGTGCGCAACTACTGAGGAAAGATAACAAAGCAGGCGTCATCGCTGCCCCCAGACTCATACCCAGAAAACGACGACGGTTAGTACGGGAATGAAACATGATAAAAGTCTCCTTAGTTTAATGTATTCATCAGATAACGAAGCCAATGGACTGAAGCAAGAACAAGAACTTTAGAATAAAGCTTCACCCTAACGATGGGTGATAGCTCTGACAACTGGTGCAGTAAAACGACTTATAAGCCTCTGGTCTAAACCAGCCGTCATAGACCTTTTTCACATAGGGAAAGACGTCTTTAGCAAGCTCTCGACGGCGTAATTCATCCGGTGTGAGGGGAGCCTTGAGCATTTCGGCCAACTCATCCAGCAACGCATCCTTGTCCACATGGGTAAACGTGCCATTCTCTAGAATTACCTCACCTGCCACCATGACAGCATCAATACCATGGGGGCGACTCCGGTGAATAACAGCTTCCAGAACAGGAATGGTGTCATCGAGATAGGGATAGGCCAGATGCTCCCAATCCATCACCACCAAGTCTGCAGCTTTACCGGGCTCTAATACACCTACTTCATTGGCAAAGCGCGTAGTATGAGCGCCATTTTCTGTCGCCATTTGAAATACCTGGGATGCTGCGGGCACCAGAGAATCCATACCGGGGACTCGATGCAACTTGAGAACCAGCCGCATTTCCTGGAGCATATCGCGGTCATCATTGATGCCTGCCTCATCCAAACCCATGCCCACTCTAACTCCCTTCTGAGCATAATGATTAAGAGGAGCAACACCACTTTGTAGGCGGAGGTTAGAACTCGCATTGTGGCAGATCATCGTCCCTGTTTCGGCAATGAGATCAATGTCTTCTTCCGTCAGCCACACACCATGCCCCAGGGTTAAATGGGGACCTAAAACACCTAATTTGTGAAGATGCTTCACTGCGGATGTACCTGTACGACGATGGGCATACTCCATCTGATAGGGAGTTTCCAGGAGGTGCATGTGCATGCCAACACCATACTTATGTGCATACTCTGTCTGGGTAGTAATGGCATCATCGTCACACCAGTGCAGATTGGCAGGCGCTAACTGTAGGCGAATGCGATCATCGGCAGCCCCTTCCCACTTTTTCCAAAGTGTTTCAAAGAACCAGAGAAAGTCTTCCAAAGGTACTTCGTGGGGCTTGAGCAGGGCCTCCATATCCGCCGCAATACTGGGAGGTAATTTAGCGACAAATTCATCGTTAGATTCATAAACAAAATGGTTCTGCGTACGCACACCAAAACAGTAGGATGCTCGCATACCAATGTCTTCATAGGCTTTGAGTATCTTGTCTGTAATCTCTGGCCACAGGGTGGCAGGTCCTGGCAACCAGCCATGGATATGTTGCACCGTTGTAATCCCTGACTCCACCATTTCAAAAGCAGAGTAGAGAGTATCCAGATAAAAATCCACTTGCCTGGCAGACAGACGACTGGCAAACCAAAGCTCTAGGGGATAGTCCAGCGACCCTAGTTGAAAGGGAGTTAACCCCACATGGTGGTGACTATTAACAAAACCTGGCATCACCACATGGTGAGCTGATCCCAGCATCTTATCAGGTTCATATTTTGCGGATAGTTCCTGATACGTCCCCACGTCTATAATGGTACCGTCATCTACAAAAACAGCACCATCTTCAATAATCTCAGCCTTTGTGCGGCTGATAGCTTTGCAAATAATATATTTACCCCGGATGAGAGTGGATGGCATGGCAGAATTCGCTGAGACAACGAACTTCGAAAGAGAAGTCTAATAAGGCCCCAACTGCTACAGCTAACTGTAAAAAACTAAGCTAATACTGCTCTAGAAAGGGCTTCAGGGAATGTTGCGCTAGTGCCCAAAACACCTTAATGTAAAGCCTAAACCACGCCAAGCTTAGACCGAGCTATGAAAGAAATCATAAGTGAACTGTTTTTGAAAGAACCGTATAAAACAATACGCTTCTCTGAGAATTTCAGTGATTTTTTGTAAACATTACTAAAAATGGGTGTTGCTGATCTTCGGGATGATTTTATCTTTCAAATTCAGACGATTAGCGAGGTCTACCGATCAATTTACCCCCCAAATCAGCACGACAAAAAATGATACTCCCACGATCACCCTTAGATAGTTTGAGTGTTCAAGCGATAGCTAAAAAACTAGCAACAGGGGAGTTAAGCATTACAGAATTATTACAGGCTTGTTTTCAGCGAATTGAGTTACGAGAATTTCAGGTACGTGCATGGACATATCTTGATATGGACCATGCACAACAGCAGGCAACTGTGTGGGAACAGAAATTGCAACAGGAGGGAAGCCAAATCCTGGAAACTTTTCCACTGTTAGGCGTCCCCATCGCGGTAAAAGATATCTTTGCCACATTAGAGATGCCCACTGGCTGGGGAACAGAAATTTATCGTAATCGGTATATGGGTTATGATGCAGCAATTGTCTCAAAACTCAAGGCAGCGGGGGCAATTATATTGGGCAAAACCGTTACCACAGAGCTGGCCACAGCCGCCGCAGGACCGACAGCCAATCCCCACAATTTGGCCCATACTCCTGGTGGTAGCTCCAGCGGTTCGGCAGCAGCGGTGGCAGATGGAATGGTGCCAATTGCCATGGGCTCACAAACCATGGGCTCAATTTTACATCCGGCTGCCTACTGTGGCATATTTGGATTCAAACCGAGTTTTGGGCTAATTTCTCGCTATGGCATGATGCCCGTTGCTCCAGTCCTCGATCATGTAGGAGTCTTTGCCCGTTGCTTAAATGATATTCACCGATTGTTAACTGTATTAATAGGTATAGATAGTCGAGATCCAGATTGCCAGACGACTAAACAGACTTTTTCTTTTAAAGCAACATCACTATCAGTTCGGTCAACAAAAGATTTTCAATCAATCCGCTTGGGCCTGATCAAAACATCTCACTGGCAACAGACAGAGCGTATTGCTCAATCTCGATTAATGCAAGCTATTACAGTGTTGAGACAGGCTGATATTCGAGTGGATTTGGTGGCGTTACCTGCTAATGTTGATCCCTATTGGAATATTGTTCAAACCCTATGTGCCCATGGCTTGTACCAAAATCATGGTGCTCTTTTATCCAAGGCTCCCGATCGGTGTTCTCCCTTGTTACGAGATTGGTTGCAATGGGGAAAATCTATTTCTGCTGATACTTCCCAGCAAGCTTGCCGATGGCGCTATCGCTATCGTGAACAATTACGCCCTATCTTTGCCAAATACGATGCCGTGTTAAGTCCGGTCACTCTGGGACCTGCACCTTTGGGACTGGCCAATACAGGTTCACCCATATTTTGTGGGCTGTGGACCCTATGTGGGTTGCCAGCTCTAAATATCCCTCTAGGAAAAACGGTGGATGGTTTGCCACTGGGCTGTCAGTTGGTGGGCTCCCTCTATAATGATTAAAAACTCCTAGAAATTGCCCATCAATGTTGGGCGATTTTAAGTCCTGTTTTTGGAGAGATTACGCTGCCTCCCGTGTCATTCCTGACAGATGAAGGTATAAAATAATGTCAGAGTCATTATGGGTTTGAATTCTCTCCAGGGTATAGCTAAATTTAGCAATTAGGCAGATTGTTGAACTTAAACAACAGCGTCGCCAGAATGGGTTGCCTTTAGTGCTGGATCCGGATAAGGGATCACTATAAAATCGTTTGATCAGCATTGTATCTAATTAGCTTTTGCCTGGGGTTATATAACTTTTTGTATAAAAATACTCGCCTTAAAAGCAATCAAGATTGTGAGAATACAATGGTTGATGCTACATAAATCCCTGAAATGGGAAATTATCAGTCAAGGTGCTAAATGAGCGTTTTCTTGCAAGATTAAACAATTCCTAGATTTAATCCGCTCACAATCTTAAATTTATCAGTATAAAGAACCTTATAAGCTTTTGTGCCTTGCACTACAATGATTTCAGGTCAAAATCTGTTACACAATTTTCAGCCCTTCCTGGGTGGGGATTAGATGTCAAGTCAAGTGTTTAAGTTACTCAGCATTTAGATTTTCTTAGTGTCGCCTACCGAGGCTCGGCTATGTCAGATCAGGCTTTACCGTCTATTCCAGGCTATATTCTGACCACAAAACTCTATGCAGGCAGTGGCACCGTCGTTTATCAGGCCGTCAGAGAGAATCATATTGTCAAACCTCTCGCTTTCGTCCCCTGGCACCACAACTATGCCCTGATAATGGCAGATGTGGGCGCTATCTCCCTACGGGACTATATACAGAACCACGGTCACCTTCTGAACCAGTATCGGATACTACACAAGGACATCAACCCGGCCAACATCCTCATCCATCCCAATACCCACCAAATCTGGCTAACCGACTACAACTGCGAACTCGAACGGCAAGTAGAAGAACGCACCCGAGCACTGCAGGCAAGTGAAAAACGGTTGCGGCTTGCTATGCGTGCGGCCAACCAAGGCTTTTATGATCTGAATCTACAGACGGATGAAGCCATTGTCAGTCCAGACTATGCCTTGATGTTGGGATATGATCCAGCGACTTTCTGCGAAACCGAGGCAAATTGGCAGTCACGTTTGCACCCAGACGATCGAGAACGGGTGAATCAAGCTTACTTGACCTATAAAATCGGTCAAACTCCCCAGTACAGAGCTGAATTTCGGATGCAGACTCGGCAAGGAAGCTGGAAATGGATTCTCACCATGGGACAGTTCATGGAATGGGATGAAACTGGAGAACCGACAAGGCTGCTGGGCACCCATACAGACATTAGCGATCGCAAGTTTGCTGAAATTCAATTGGCAGCGCAGAATGCGCTTCTGGCAAAAATTGCCCAAGGTCAGCCCCTATTGGACGTGCTGAATGCTTTGATTTATCACATAGAACATAGTTTGGAGACAGTGCTCTGTTCTGTCTTATTGCTCGATAAAGAAAATCGACTTCGTCACACAACGGCCCCGAGCTTACCCACTGCTTATACCCAGGCAATTGATGGCGTGTTAGTTGGTGAAGGTGTGGGGTCTTGTGGGACAGCAGCCTTTCGTAATCAAACAGTTATTGTGGCCGATATCGCCACTGACCCCCTATGGTCTGCTTACAGAGACTTGGCATTAACCCATGGTCTCAAAGCTAGCTGGTCAAGCCCAATTCAGGCCCGTGGTGGCCAGGTTTTAGGGACATTGGCAATGTATTACAAACAGGTGAGATCACCGCAAACCCATGAATTAAAAATGATTACGCAGATGGCCCATATTGCAGGTATTGCCATCGAACGTCACCAAGCAGACGCTCAACTGCGCCAAAGCGAAGCCACTCTACTCAAAGCACAACAGGTCGCTCACGTCGGTAACTGGGAGTTTGACATCGCTAGCCAGACTATCACCTGGTCACCAGAAATGTTCCGCATCTATGGGTTAGAGCCAACCGCATCAGCGCCGTCCTATCCAGACTATCTACAAATGCTGCCGGCTGAGGCTTGCCTGCAATTACAGAGTTATGTCGAACGGGCACTCGCTAAAGGCACCCCGTATACAATTGAATACAGTCGAACTCGATCCGATGGGTCGCTGAGCCATCACGAGTATCGTGCCGAGGTAGAACAAGACGAACAGGGACAGGCAATTCGTTTACTTGGTACGGTCCTTGACATCACTGACCTTAAACAAGCTGAACTGGCCCTACAAAATCTGGTTACGGGAACAGCCGCAACCATTGGTCAGGATTTCTTCCCAGCCCTGGTTCATCACATCAGTGTAGCCCTCGACGTTCCCATCGCCTTAATCACTCAATTTGTGGATCAAGAGCTGCAAAGTCTGGCCTTTATTGTTGACGGTGAACCGCAACCGAATTTTGCCTACGATCTTCCAGAAACCCCCTGTCGTGATCTTGTTGTTAACTATTCCTACCATTGTCCCAGTGGTGTTTCTGAGCATTTTCCCAATAACCCTATGCGAGAGAAAGCCGTTGAGAGCTATCTAGGGGTAGCCCTGCGCGATCGCCAAGGTCAAGTACTAGGAAGCTTGTGCATCTTTGACCGACAACCTTTGCGGGATCCCAAACGAGCCAAACAGATTTTAGAAGTCTTTAGTGGCCGAGTTTCAGCTGAACTAGAACGCCAGCGTGCAGAAAATGCCCTCCAAAATCTGATTGAAGGCACGGCGGCATTAACCGGTCCTGACTTTTTCCCAGCTCTGGTTCAACACATTGCCACCGCTTTGAATGCGTCCCATGCATTTGTTACCGAAATTGTTGAAGGCAATCAATTGCGCTATTTGGCCGCTTGGGGGGATGGCCAGCATCTACCGAACGAGATTGTTGAGGTCGAAGGTACCACCTGTGGAGTTACCCTTAGGGCAGGGGTGTATCACTGTGAGAGAGAGGTCATAGCTTGCTTTCCTCAAAATCCTAGACTGGTGTCGATGGCGGTAGAAAGTTACATGGGTGTGGCGCTACAAAATCGTCAAGGTCAAGCACTTGGAACACTCTGCATTTTTTCACGCCAGTCCATAGTCAACCCGGAACACTCCCAGGAAATTCTACGAGTGTTTGCGGATCGGGCCGCTGCTGAGCTTGAGCGACTAAGAGCGCAAACAGCCTTAGAACAACTTAATCAAAAGCTGGAACAGCGTGTAGAGCGACGTACCCAAGAATTAGCGCGTTCTGAGCAGGACTTACGCACCATCTTTAACAATGTCTACGATGGCATCATGATTCACGATTTAGGGGGTACCGTCCTTGACGTTAACGACCGATATGTGGAGATGCTGGGAGCGACGCGAGAGCAAATTCTGGCTGCCAGCATCGCTGATTTTATGGCCCCAGAGGCTCCTATCGAACAGATTTTGGAAATAACTCAACAGGTGGCAAAGGGTAAAGATCTGAGGGTGAAATGGAAGGCCCGTCGATTGGATAATGACACTACGTTTGATGTGGACGTGTCCTTAAAGAAATTAATGTTAGGTAACCGTCCGGTCATTATCGCATGTGCCCGTGATATCAGCGATCGCCAACGTGCTGAAAGCGCCTTACATTTAAGTGAAGCCCGTGCTCATGCAGCCTTTGAGCAGGCCGCTGTAGGCATTGCTGAAAGCAACTTAACCGATGGTAAAATCACCCGCACCAACAATTATTTTTGTCAAATGACCGGCTATACAGCCCAAGAGCTTGAGTCTTTGACAGCGGCTGATTTAACCTATTTTGAAGATCTAAACGACTCACAACAACAAATAAAACAACTCTTCACAGGCGCAATTGATAGTTTCACCCTTGAAAAGCGTTATATCCGTAAAGATGGCTCCTACTTTTGGGCGACCACAGCCGTTACCCTGATCCAAAACCCAGCAGAAGACTCCCCTCGCTGTTTAGCAGTTATTCAGGACATTAGCGATCGCAAAGCCGCTGAAACCCAACTCCAACGCACCAATGCAGAACTGGTCCGCGCCACCCGTCTCAAGGATGAGTTTTTAGCCAATATGAGCCATGAACTGCGCACCCCGCTTAACGCTATTCTAGGATTGTCTGAAGCGTTGCAGGAGAAAGCCTTCGGTCCCTTGACCAAGCAGCAACTTAAATACCTGAAAACCATTGAACACAGCGGCACCCATTTACTAAACCTGATCAACGATATTCTCGATGTCGCCAAAATTGAAGCAGGACAACTCGAACTAGAGTTAAGTGTCACCAACATTGAGAGTCTGTGTGAATCTAGCTTGGCACTCGTTAAACAACAAGCACTCAAAAAACGCATTTCCCTCACAACAACGATCCCTCCCAACTCCCCCACACTGGCTATTGATGCACGACGCATTCTACAGAGTCTGGTGAACCTACTCAATAACGCCATTAAGTTCACCCCTGAAGGGGGATGTGTGGCCTTGGCGGTGCGTTATCATCACCAGGACGATCCGTCGAAACCATCTCACTTACAAAAACCATCTGAGGTTATGCAAGCTTCCCATGCATGGAGTTGGGAATCTGGCCCCCTCACCGCTAGACACTACCTCAAACTCAGTGTGGCGGATACGGGCATTGGTATTGCTCAAAAACATATCACTAAACTCTTCAAACCCTTTTCCCAAATTGATAGCACCCTCAATCGAAAATATACGGGCACCGGTTTAGGCTTAGTTTTAGTCAAACAAATGGCCGAGTTGCACGGGGGAACCGTTAGTTTAACCAGCGAAGTTGGCGTGGGTAGCTGTTTTAGTATTAATCTCCCCTATGAGTCTGTTGCCCCGCTGATTGAACCAGGCCAATCACCTCATCAGATCAGCCCGCTAAGCCTGCCTGTCTCTGGTCAACAAGACAACTCACCCCTGATCCTATTGGCGGAAGACAATCAAGACACCATTAGTTTAATGGTGTCCTACTTAGAGACCATCGGCTATCGACTGATGGTGGCTAACAATGGTCTAGACGCCCTTGAATTAGCCCATACACATCATCCTGATTTAATTTTGATGGATATCCAAATGCCGGACTTAGATGGTCTCAAATCGATTCAGCGGATTCGTCATCAAGATTCAACCCTCAAATCCGTTCCCATTATTGTCCTAACCGCCCTGGTCATGGCGGGAGATCAAGAGCGTTGTCTAGCAGCTGGTGCGAACGAGTACCTCGGTAAACCCGTCAAGCTCAAACAACTAGCCCTGACCATTCAAAAATTGTTAGTTCAATAAGGTGGTCATTGCATGAAAATACCGATTATTCTTGTTGTGGATGATGAGCCCAATAACTTTGAGGTAATTGAGGCACTGTTGGCAACCGAAAATTACGAATTACAGTCTGCAACCAGTGGTAAAGAGGCCCTTGAGATCCTTCCTTCTGTGCAACCGGATCTGATTCTCCTGGATATTGCAATGCCTGAGATGGATGGCCTGGCGGTCTGTCAAAAGATAAAAGCAATGCCCCAGTGGCAATCTATTCCCATCATCATCGTGACGGCTGTGACAGGCAAGCTGGTTTTAGCCAAATGTTTAGAGACTGGCGCAGATGATTTTATTAGTAAGCCCGTTAGTGGGTTAGAACTTAGAGCGCGTGTGCGTTCAATGCTGCGTATTCGCCAACAACATCAGCAATTGTCCGCATTCAATACCCACCTGGAAGCAACCGTACAGGAACGAACAGAGCAGTTACAAACCATGATTGCTCAAGATAGCTTAACCAAGTTACCTAGCCGAACCAATCTCCTGGAAAAATTAGCCGAATGTTTGGATAGGAAAGACTCAACCTTGGCCGTTATTATTCTCGACTGCGATCAGTTCCACTTGGTGAATGGTTCGTTTGGCCATGTGTTTGGGGATAAACTTCTAGTTGCGATCGCCCAACGATTACTAAAAAAGATTCGCCCCAGCCATATCCTTGCACGTCTTGGTGAAGATGAATTTTGCTGGGTTGTCAATCCAATTTCTGAGGCTAATGCCACCGCCATTGATTCAGTGATCCAAACAATTAGTAACAGTTTCCATCAGCCGTTTCTGGTGGAAGGGTGTGAAATTTATATGACCGCCAGTGTGGGGATTGCCTTTAGTCAGGAACCCTGTCAAACAGCGGCACAACTGCTCCAGGCTGCCGATACTGCCATGTATCAAGCCAAGCTTAGAGGTAAGGGAAGTGTTCAAATATTTTCCCCGCAGATGCATGTTCAAATCCATGATCGATTGACTCTAGAAGCAGATCTCCAACGAGCATTGAATAATCAAGAGTTCACGGCATTTTATCAGCCCATTATTCACCTTGAAACTTTGAAGATAGTTGGTTTTGAAGCGTTAATTCGTTGGCAGCATCCTGAGAAAGGCATTCTGCCACCGGGTCTCTTTATCCCATCCATAGAGGCCTCAGGTTTAATTGAACCTGTGGGAATTTTAATCTTCCAAAAAGCTTGTCAGCAACTGCAAGTTTGGCAGCAACGGGGGTGGCCAGAGCTAACCATGAGTATTAATGTCTCACCCCGACAATTCAACTCTCCAAATTTATTAGATAGTATTGATCAAGTGTTGGCTGAAACCCAGGTAAATCCAGCCTGTTTGAAGCTTGAAATCACGGAAAGTGCCATCATGGGAAGTATTGATAATGCGACTGCTCTGACAAAAGAGTTGCAAGCTCGACAGATGCAAGTGAGCATTGACGACTTCGGTACAGGGTATTCATCTTTGAAATATTTAAACTGCTTTTTAGTCAATAATCTCAAAATTGATCGTTCCTTTATCAAGGAATTTACCTCAGAAAGGAATCATTATCCAATTGTGAACACAATTGTAGCGCTTGCTCAAGAATTAGGGTTATCGATTATTGCAGAGGGGATTGAAACACAACAACAGCTTTTATGGCTCCAGAACTTAAAGTGTGACTTTGGACAGGGCTATTTTTTCTCTAAACCACTGCCAGCCAGTGAAATAGAAAAAGTGTACTTAAATCGGGACAGCGATTAAATAAGTCCCAGCGTTGCTGAGCCTCGGGAGGGTTTAACCTAAGAAAAAGCTGGTGTAAAGCCAGCTTACCAGATCGATATCAATGACCCGATAACCGCATAACATAATCATCAAACTCCTTGATATACACCTCCAACGGAGCATGCAATAAACCTGATTTATCCGAACCAAAATTCGCACCTGCCTGCATCCGCTCAACCATTTCCTTATCTTCAATGGTCGCTATTTCAATCACATTGACAATCTCTTTCACAAACTTATCAGGATCAGGTATTGTCTGCATCGCATGGTGAGAGAAAGAAACTCCCCAACGAGCATTCGTCTGGTCAACAGATTTGGGTTCAAGGGCCATCCACCAAACAAAATTTGGTTCAACCGCAACTAAACCATTCGGGAAAACACCCGCCACATAAAACCGTCTATGTTCATTTTCATCTAGCTGGGGGTTATAAATAGCTGGCTGATGTTCATGGGTATACGAATTACTGTGAATCGTAAAATTGGGATCGCCAGTCGGGCCATATTCAACTAACTTGGTTGGGTTAGCAGGGCCAATAGACTTCGTATGGGTGTAAGTGGTGTGATAACTCTCAATAAAGTTGTGGTAGATCAGCTTCCAGTTAGCATTCCACTGTTCCTCATGTACCACATGCCGATCTTCATAACGATCTAGCTCAAAATTCTTAAGTATATAGCTAAGATTTTTCAACCGCTCAGACACTGGCAGCAAGTCTTGTCGTAGAGCAACAAAAACGTAACCAAGATACTCTTCTGTCGCCAGGGTTTCCAAGGAAAGTCCATCAATGTCGCCCGCCCTAAACCCTTCCCGCTCAGGCACACCGACTAACTCACCATCTAATTTATAAACCCAGCAATGGTAAGGGCACACAATACTTTTTGTGGACCCACAGCCCTCTAACAGTTTGACGTAACGGTGTAAACAGTAGTTTGCCATCGTCCGAAGGTCACCATCTTGCTGACGCATGACAATAATAGGCCGTGACCCTAAGGATGCCGTCATATAGTCCCCGGGATTGGGAATCGCCCCCGAACGCCCTACCATCACCCAATCGTTATCAAAAATGCTGGTCATCTCATGGGCAAACAGATCAAGATCCGTGAAAGTCTTTTGCTGACGTGCCAGCATCCGACTTGGAATGTTGGGGGCCAGGGACTGATTTAATGTGTAGTTGAACTGTTTAGAAGGGCTCATAATGTATCGCTTCTTTTCCCGTAGTACCGTCTGTGCACAAAGAATATCAAACGAACCAAATGCTGCGATAGTGACTATACGGGGACTGCATACAAATAAAGCCCCTGGTTGGGGCTTTAGATGGGTGGATAAAAAGCAATAACAGGCCTAATGCTTCGTTGAGAGGCCCCCAGCCATAGGAATTAAAATGAAGCGATTCATCAATCGCCGCACCGCCTGGGTATAGCCCTGTTCGAGTTCCATTGCGGGCATCCCATGATCATCCAACACAGTCTGAAGCCGATCATAGGCCTGGGGCAGCTGATTAAATGGAATCGATGGAAAGGCATGGTGTACAGCATGGTAGTTGAGACCTCCCACTAACCAACTAAACCAGTGGCTCGTCTGTAAATTTCGAGAAGAATATAGTTGCGTCAGTTGATGACCGCCCACTTGCTGCCATAAACCATAGTGTTCTAAATGTGCTCGTGTTTGGGCAATCACGCCAACAACTCGTTCTAGGCAAAGCCAAAATAACAAATAACGCCAAATACTCGTGTGGGAAAGAATAACAACCGCAATTAAACAAGCCTGAACAATTCCTATGCCCAAAAAATCAGCAAATAACTGAAATCTCAATCGGGGTAATAAATCCTGACATCTGCGGCCACCCATGAGGGTTTTAAGGATGATTCCTAAACCACCCAAAATCAGAATATCTATCAGCCACTGGTGGCGCATGTACCACTGTACGAAGGGCGATGCATCCTGATATTCCTGGGTAGTCCATTGAATGCGCTCTGGGTCGCGTAAATCTAGACCATTCCAACCGTGGTGTAACCGATGCAGCTCTGCATAAACACCGACGGGCCAGAGCATCGGCCAAGATATGATTCGTGCCAGCGTCTCTTCCACAACAGGCCAGCCTAGAAGTGTATGGTGAATCGCGTCATGGGTACAGATCAGCCAGAAGGCATAAAACACACCTGCGACAACAGTCCATCCCCAGAAACTGAGGCCAGCAGCATGGGTCCAGGCCAAGGTTATACAGCCTATTACAGCAACTCCCAATACACCAAAGCGTAAGCACCCTACCCAGAAATTGACGGCCTGCAAATCGGTAACGGCTGCTTGTAGAGCCTTGTTGGAAACTGTCGGTCGCAAACAGGCCTCTGTCATAGTGATATGTTTTTGATTGGGTAGACTCACCATTGTACCTAGCCCCATTACTATTGACGCTTGGCAACAACAAACCATGGGGCCATTGGCTTGAATGAATAGCCCATGGCGCTGATGGTTTTGCCTATCTTACTAATGTAACGGTAAAAAATGAAGAAATTATGAGGTTTAGTGGGAACACAAAGACCCTAAAAATTAGAGGGATGAGGTCTGAGATTTTGCCATAGTCCATACTTTGCTGCCATCTCAGGAGAAAGATCTGGAAGCTTTTGCAGCAAGCTATGCCAAGTTTGGTAATTATTTAAAGCGTCTACAACCACTGCCAACGGGGCTGGCAGAATCGCAGGAAAATCAGTCTCTTCTGTTAATCGCGGGCTAAAGGCGAGTTTTTCCTGAGGGGGCATAAACCTTGCATCTATCCCCCCACGGTTTCCCCTCGGGTCAATGCGATACCAGCCGATTTCAGGTAAATAAACGGCATTTAACCCGTGGAGACAATAGGGTGCACCCTGATCATTGACACTTAGGCGTTGATAACAAAAGCCAGTCGGAATGGCATTAGCCCGCAGCAGGGCAGCGAGCAGATGGCTTTTGGCATAACAATAACCCGTCCGATGCCGCAGCACATCGGACGCGCGACAGGTCACCGGGTTTAACTGATAGTCAAAACTGTGACGAATTTCATCCCGCACCCATTGAAAGCAGACCTGGGCAATTTCCGTCGGTTTTCCATGGCCTTTTGCGAGAAAAGCGGCCAGCTCCACAATGGACGGGTGTTGCCAATCAATAATGTTGGAGGTCTGCAAATAGGCGGTTATCGCTGGTTGATCACTCATCTCGACCTAGCCCTTAAAACAGTACATCTTAAGGATGGTAACGGAGATATTAGATAGCTTAAATCAGCCGCTTTGAACTCATCCATCAAATGAGTTAATGGGGTCTGCCCATGAACATGAGCTTGCCCTACAAAAAATTGGCGGAGCTGGTTAACTCACTAATCGCATGGCCTGAGGCGTGCCAAAGCTCGATTGAGAATTCATACCAAAGGCGCGTTGGATATTGTCCATGGTCATCACTGCATGGGGGCGATCGTTGGCCAGCAGTTGCCGATTGAGTAATAGCAATCGATCATAGCGATAAAGATCATCACCCCATTCATGGCTACATACCAGTATTGTTTTGCGTTGGGCACTGAGTTCGGCAAAAATATCGACCATCACGGCCTCAGTCTTCTTATCAATGCCAGTGAATGGTTCATCGAGCAAAAAGAGTTCTGCCTGCTGAGCTAAGGCACGGGCCAGAAATACACGCTGCTGCTGCCCGCCGGAAAGCTGACCAATGGGACGATCTTTGAGAGATAGCATATCTACACGATCAAGGGCTTCACTGGTCATCCGCTTAGCATCAACGCCAGGGCGACGACCCCATCCTAAGGCTCTAGTCTGGGCCATCATCACAACATTCCAGACAGTCACAGGATAGTCCCAATCAATTTGCGATCGCTGCGGTACATAGGCCACCCGTCGCCGCTGTCGTCGCAGAGGTCCACCACAAAATAGCACCCGTCCCTGGCAGGGGGTTAGCCCCAAAATGGCTTTGATTAGAGTGCTTTTACCTGCTCCATTGGGGCCAATTAACCCCACCAGCTCCCCCGGTTGCAAATGCAATGTAATTGCATCCAATGCCGAAACGCCCCGATAGTTAACGGACAGGTTTTCAACCTCTAGCATGGGTAGAAATGATAATCGTTATCGTATGGCAACCGCAACTATAGCAAATTTTTGAGGGCATGCCATGGTAGAGGTTGATTTATTCCTTTAGATATTGGTAGATATCGGGTAAATCAACTAGAAAATGCATAGGATGGCACCCCCAACGCATTGCCCAGTAAACCTAAACGGTAAAGGTTGGCCAACGGTTCCTGAAATGAATTAGCGTTAATTCCCAGAAAATAACGGCTGCGAACATTTGCCAATATCTCTAAGGGCAAATGCCCTGCCACGTTAGATAATTCTGGTTCCGGTGACCACAGGGGGCTGTGGCAGATAATCTCTTGAGCCGAAAAAATCAGGTCATCCAGGGTATTGATTTGCAAAATCGTCGTAATATCAGATGCCGTAGCTCCATAGCCGTAGGCAAAGGCAGCAGCCAGGGCGATGTTGAGGAAGCCATGCATTTCTACGGAATTGCCATCGGGTAGCAGTTGCCAGCTGCGTAAGGGCTGATGTAGACCACCAGTCGCCTTCAAGGGAATCTGCCCATTGGCACAGGTTACTAGTAAATGGGCTAATGTATCAATGCTGGGGCAATCGGCAGCAGTTGGCCCACCCATGCGCACCTTAATGGCCGCGCGGCTACCTTGCAATACTGCCAAATAGTCGGGTAGGGTCGCATCCAGGGGTACCTCAAAAAAGAGATCGCTGTGGGGTGGCAGATGGGGAAGCAGGGGTGCGATCGCATCTGCACCTGCCAGCTTAAATTCAAGGGCTGAAATCGTAAACCGGTTTTGTTTTTTTAGCCACGGCGCTAAATTCTCTAGTGCTTGCGCCGAAGGCTCTAAGATGACGCTCAGTGGCCAAAAGGCTGCTGCATATTGTTGCTCTAATTCATCTAAACAGTTTTCAAACTGAGATAATTGAGATAAACATAAGACAAATCGTCCCAGCATCCAACGATGGGAACTGTCACTATATCGCTCATAGGCAGTGATGGCTGCTGCCATACCTAGGCTCGTAGAAGAAAGCAACCCTGCATAGTCAATCAATGTTGAGAGCAGTAATCGAAGGGAAGGAGCAGTCATCTTAAATTAATGAACAACCAGAAAAATAAATTTAATGACTTGTAACAAGTTTTCAGAGGGCGATATTCAGAAAGAAGAATCTTGAACAAACTAGTTTCATTATAGTCTCTCCCATCAAGATGAGGTATCGATATGTGATTTGGACAAAAAATCATGAAGAGATTGCCATCAATGCCTGAAGCCACTGATGGCAATCCACTGTAATGTCGATACCAACTCAGCTTGAATTGTTGTTAGAGATAGTTTGTTATGGCCTCGTTCCCTATCAATTCTCAAGCCCTGAGATATTGATCATTGTCGATTCATTCCCTAAATCAGCCATGACAGAGAGGTGTTCTCTAGTCGAATCTTCCTACCATGGAGGCGGCGTAGAAACGGTCCAAAAAATCGGGTATCAATTTAAGGTGTTGTTTTGGCGCTTAGAAACCCAAAAACGGTGGGTCAATATTCCCTGGCTAGGGCTAAATAGCAATGTCAATAAAAAACAGCTAAATAGGGTCAATGTAATCGCTGGCCCCGACGGAATATCAAGGTAATAGCTCACATACATACCCACCAGGCTAGAAATCACACCCAGGCCTGAACCGACCATCATCATCCAGTGAAGTTCAGTCGTTAATAAAGAGGCGGCAGCCGCCGGGCTAATCATTAAGGCCATCACCAAAATAACTCCCACCGCCTTCATGCCAGCCACAATCGCCAGGGTAATCAGGGTCATCAATCCCACATTGATCCGGGTAACCGGCAGACCACTCGCCTCGGCCCCTAACGGATCAAAGGTAAAGAATAAGAGTTCTTTATAGAAAATTTTGACAGCAACTAGAATAATGACGGTAATCCAGCCAATCTGCCAGACATCACCCATTGAAATACTCAGAATATCGCCAAACAGAAGCCCTTCAAGGCCGATACGACTGCGTAGGATCGTCAGCAGGGTAATGCCCAACGCAAAAAAGCTGGAAAAGGTAATGGCCATGGCCGTATCTACCTTGACCTTGGATTGAGCCTGAATCCAGGTGGTCACAAACGTACTGATAATGCCAGAGATAAAGGCTCCCAGCAGAAGGGGGATGGTCAGGAAATTTGCGATCGCAAGGCCTGGCAGTACCGCATGGGCAACCACATCCCCCAACAAGGCCATCCGCTGCACAATTAAATAGGTACCGACGACTGGGCAAAGAATTCCGATGAGCACACCAGCCAGTAGTGCCTGACGCATAAAATCATAATTCAGCGGATCAAATAGCCAATCCATAATGGACCTCAAAACTGCACCATATCAACCACACTAATCCCTTATTCGTGACTATAATGTCTGTGAAGCTGCCCTGACCTATATCAAAGGGATATACAGCAAACCCTGTAAACATTAAGCAACCAAAATCAAGCAACCAAATTTGGGTTTTTTAAGGGACATCTACCACTACAGTGCCCAACAGTGCCCACGTCCTTAGAAAGGTCCGCCATGACACCTCAAATTTGAGGATTCTATCGAGCAAATCCCAACGGTTAGTCGGTTTCATAGACTGGTTCCTACTCTAAATCAGCAACAGCAAAATTTATCTGTGGAGACGTCTATTTTCTCTACTGATATGCATTAAGAACACCAGGATCTAGTAGATAGCCTGGCAATTTTGTCTACAAAAATCCTACTCTTCTGCAACGCAAGCCTGTTCACAATCGTCTAGGACTTAGCCATTGTATGTTTTTTTATATACTTGTCGCCATCTTGTCAGGGCTTGAGACCTCAGCCTATCCCCACATCAGTCACCCTACAGAAATTGTCAGTTCCGTCACAATCGCTGACAATAGCACCGCCAGATCATCCACCACTATTGACATCACTAACCTTCCTCCGGAAGTTTTTGAAGCCAATCCAGGGCTTGATAATGCTGTTGCTAATGACGGTCGAGATGACTCCACAACAATTCAGGCAGCCATTAACTGGCTTACGGCAGAAAGTAGAGCCGATACCACGGCCACACTTTACATTCCTGAAGGTGTTTTTGACCTGGCCAAAACCCTTAACGTCAACAGGGCCAATATCGTATTTAAGGGGGCCGGTCGTGGACGCACAGTTTTACAAAATAGAAGCTCATTTAAGGTGGGTACCCAAGGACTACCCGATGGCGAAACAGTTTTTGATTCCATTGATCAAAATTCCTATTTGTTTAGTCTCAAGAAAACCGCTAATAATGTCTCCTTTACAAATATGACCTTAACCGGGCCAGAGATTCATGGTGCAATTTTTAGTGGGCGTAATCAAGGCCTGGTGCTCAAGAACCTGGAGTTCAAAGACTTTTTGTGGAGTTCCGTTAGACTGTTTCAGGTGAAGAATGCAACCATTCATGACAATATATTTATTGATGCGGGTGGCCAAGGGCATGGGGACAGTGGCATCACCAGCGGCTCGATTTTTGCAACGTATCTCAAAGACTCCGAAATTTACAACAATGACATTTCTAAAAGTGGCCAGCGCAACATCAATGTATATGGCATCAAAGGCCGACAGTTTAGAAATGTAAGAATCTCCAACAACAGCATCAAAACAGACTTTTCCATTGAGCTGCCATTTGAAAACGATCGTTTTGTTGAAATTGATCACAATTATCTCAGTGGCACCATTTCAATCCCAAAGTTTGGCGGGGGCAACATCCCTGAGGATGGCTTCACATTTCACATTCACCATAACTACTTCACTAGCTCCTATTCCTTAGAATGGGCTCGCAATGGTGCTGAGATCAACAATAATGTTTTTGTTTTTGACACTGGCAAAGATCATGGCAATTTAATTTCAAACTTTGGTGAAGAACCCGCCAACGGTCCCACAAAATTCCATAACAATCTGATTGTGAACCCGGGTAGGGGGGTGGTTTGGCATAAAGGCATCTATAACAACTTTTCGTTTTACAATAACGAGGTGATCGCCAATCAAACTGAAACCCCCAGAAAAGCGGGCTTATTTGGTTTCCATAAAAAGACAGACTTCAGCACCATTGAGATTAAAGACAACCTCATTCGGGTCAACGGCATCTCGCGTCCGCTCATGCGTAACCAAGACAGTTATCGTGCTGTCATTGAGAACAATAAACTGATCAATATTGCCGATGTGAATGATTTTAATAACCCTGAGACAGGGTCACCCCAAGGTCTGCTCGAACCCTTGAACTTCAGGGTAGGCGTCAATGGGGAGTTCACAGTGAATGGAACGGAGTTGAGTGCTACCCACAGTGAGACAACCACGGCCATGTCTCAGGACGACCCTGGGATGCCAGGATCCCCCAGAGGGAGGCAATGGTCCCCCAGGCAGTTCGTTGCATCGTGGCTGAAGTGGGTGGGTGCCATGGTCACAGGCTAGGTCACGCTTTGCGGCCTAGCTATCCACTACATTTAACCGGATGTTTGCCGTTAGGGTGCTCTGACCCAAATAGCCGGACTGTAGTCTGCCGGTGATGGGAGCGGCCTGGGTCGGTTCCACTGCGGCTGCTAGGGCAATATGACCATCGGCAACGGCCAAACCCAGGGTCGGGTCAAAGCCCCGCCAGCCACCGCCGGGTATGTACACCTCAGGCCAAGCGTGTAACTCATGGGTCGTTTGGTCAGCATCGCCCCGTTGATAACCGCTGACAAATCTTGCCGCCAGCCCCACCGCTCGACAGGCAGCCATAAAGAGCACGGCAAAATCGCGGCAAGACCCTCGCTGTTTGGCCAGCACCACACCCGCTGGCCAGGGTGGGCCATGGTGGCGGGTTTCATAGGTACAGGTTTGGTAAATGGTTTGGGTAAGACCGGTCAAAAATAGGCCCACATTGCCGTCCACCTGATGCAGCTGTTGTTGAGCCCAGTCAATCACAGCTGGGCTATGGGTACAGGGGGATGTCAGATAAGGGGCAACTAGACGCTGCACAGACTGGGGATAATCTAGGGGAGCCGTCATTGCCCAGTCTGGAGAAAGATAGTCAAAGGGATTAGACCGCAGGGTTTCTACATCACATTGACTGGTGATGGTCAAGGTGGCGATAGGGGTATCGACAAACTGTACCTGGCGACAAACATTGCCCTCTAAATCAAGCCAGTCAGTAGATTTGTCAGGTGTAGGGGCAACCTTACAGGTGAATTGATGCAGACGTTGACTACCGTCTACCCGTGGTTGCAGCCGCAATAGATGCAGTCCTAGCTGTACAGGTTCAACATAGTGATATTGAGTTTGATGGACAATGCGATAGCGCACAGCGGGTTTTAGGGTGAGCGTTGGTTAAGGGCTAATGGGTTTTTAACCAGGGTTATCAACACACCATTGTAGGGGCCTTACATATAACGTCCCTACAATGGTCTATCCCCATTAAGCCAAGACCGAGACCCCAAAAAAATTTTCGGTAATGGCACTACCCACATGGTTCAGGTCATCCTGGAGATGATCCAAAAATTCGTGGAGCCCGGTTTGGAAAATCTCATCTAGGGTGATGTATTCGAGGTGCGATCGCAACTTGCCCAAACGCCGCTCACTACTGAGCCGCCAGGTACCTATGGGTGAGCCTGAGATTTTATTCAAAGACTGCTCAGCCTGTAAAATGCAACAGCGAATAGACCGGGGAAATTCGGGATGCAGCACCAAAAAGTCCACAACGCCTCTGGGATTAATGAGATGCTGACACTTGCGGTACATCTCGTAGGCACTGGCGGAGCGCAATAGGGCAATCCACTGGAGGTTATCTAAAGAGCTACCCACCGCCGCTATCGATGGCAGCAGAATAAAATACTTCACATCTAAGATCCGGGCTGTTTTATCCGCTCGTTCTAAAAAGCGCCCCAATCGGCCAAAGTGCCAGCCCTCATTGTGGGACATGGTGGCATCCATCACCCCAGCAAAGAGGTGACTGGCAAGTTTCACCTCAGGGTAAAACGCATAGAGTTCAGCCACTTCATCGGACTTAGCCGCAGCTTCCACCATCAGGTAAAACTCATTTAGCTGTTCCCACATTTCCGATGAAATAATCTCTCGCACCGAACGGGCATTCTCCCTGGCCGATTTCACGCAGGCACGAATGGAATTAGGATAGTCCGCATCAAAGGTGAGAAACCTCAGCACATTTTCAGCCGTCGCTGCACCATAGCGCTCTTTAAAGATCTCCTGATCGCCCGTGGTTACCACCAGTGGCTCCCACTGTTGTAGCGTACCCATGGGGGTATCAAGCAACAGATTCAAGTTAACATCCACAAAACGGGACACATTTTCCGCCCGTTCCACATAGCGGTTAATCCAATAGATGGAATCAGCAACGCGACTTAGCATAGTTGTTTTTAAGAAAAGTGTAGGGTGGGCACAACCCACCAAAAGGGGAAAAAATAGACCTACTTAATTCGCCGCTGCCACCACCCACGTATCCTTACTCCCTCCCCCCTGGGATGAATTCACCACCAGCGACCCTTTCTTCAAAGCCACCCGCGTTAACCCCCCTGGATTCACATAGATATCTTCTCCGTTCAAAATAAACGGGCGCAAATCCACATGGCAGCCTTGAAACTGACTGTTAACCAAAGCCGGTACCCGGGAGAGGCAAAGGGTGGGCTGGGCAATATACCCCCGAGGATTCGCCTTAATCTGGTCAGCAAAGGCATCACGCTCTGGATCGGTGGCATGGGGGCCCACTAACATGCCGTAACCTCCCGAGGCATTGGTGGCTTTGACCACCAGCTGATCCAGATGGTGGAGTACATAGTCCTGCTGCTGGGAATTTTCGCAGAGATAAGTAGGAACATTGGGGATGATCTGCGCCTCATCGAGGTAATAACGCACCATGGCGGGCACGTAACTGTAGATCATCTTGTCATCGGCAACACCGGTACCTGGAGCATTGGCGATCGCAACCCGCCCCTGACGATACACGTCCATGAGCCCTGGCACCCCCAAGAGAGAATCAGGATGGAAGGTCAGAGGATCTAAGAATTCATCATCAATGCGGCGGTAAATCACATCTACCCGCTGCAACCCTTTAGTGGTCTTCATTTGCAAATAGCCGTCTGCCACAACTAAATCTCGACCTTCCACCAGTTCAATGCCCATCTGTTGAGCCAAAAATGAATGCTCAAAATAAGCAGAATTATAGATACCGGGAGACAACAGAACCACTCGCGGCTCGGGCATTCCGTCGGGTGCCAGGTGCAATAGGGAGGCGAGTAGCTGACTGGGATAATCGTCCACTGGGTTAATATTGAGGGCCTCAAACAGGGCTGGAAATGCCCCTTTCATCACCCGTCGATTTTCTAAAACGTAGGAGACGCCAGAGGGACAGCGGAGATTATCTTCAAGGACATACCAGTTACCGTTGCGATCGCGAACTAAATCAGTCCCAGTGATGTGACACCAGATCCCTTTCGGCGGCTTTAAACCCAAGCAAGGCTTCAAAAAACCCGTTGCAGACTCAATCACCTCCCTGGGAATAACACCGTCCTTGATAATGTTTTGACCATTATAAATGTCGTCCAAGAAACAATTTAACGCTTTAATACGCTGTTTTAAGCCTGTTTCCAGCCACTGCCACTCATTGCGAGGCACTACGCGAGGCACTACATCAAATGGAAAAATTCGCTCTGTTCCTTGATTATCGTTATAAACGTTAAACGTTACGCCCAGCTTAAACAACATATTCTGAGCCATCTGTTGGCGCAGCATCAGCTCATCAATGGAAATGTCACTGATACGCTTCACCAATAGTGCCGCCTCGGGTCGAGGCACCCCTCGTCTGACAAATAGCTCGTCGTAAAAATCTCCGGGATCGTAGGAATTAAACACAATCAGCATTCTCAAAGCGCATATTCCACTGATTAGCGGCTATCGGTATCGCAAATTGTAAAAGTCCATACATCTGGCGAAAATTTAATACCAGGTTAAGCCATTAATGGGTAAAACAGCGTTCAGTTATCACCATTACGTCTTTCCATGAAGAACAATAACGCTCAAAACTTTGAACACCATTGTAAATTGTTATGGTAATCATCGAGAGAGTGCCACAGTCATCCAAGCTCAACCCCCAGAGAGCATTTGAGAACAGAGGCAAACAGCCTGCCACAAACACCTCCTGGAAATTGAAAGAATCCAGGCTGACAGAGGATGTAGCATACGAGACTATCCTTTTATACACATTCTGTAAAAACAGTTGTTCAATCCCCGTTTAAACAGAAAGGCTGTGGCTATAAAAGACCTGGAAAAATCTTCTTCAGCTTAAGGCGTGACCACAACTAGAGCAAAAATTATCCTCAGGGGCAACTTTGGCACCACACTGGCTACAAAACTGTCGAGTAGCCGCAGGTTGAGGCGCTTGATTAGCCGCATTCATCTTTAATTCCATATTCCCCATATGCATTTCCATCGGGGTCATCGTCATTTGCATCGTCCCCATGGTCATCGGTGGCATCGGCGGCATAGATGAGGTGGGCATAGCAACCGTTTGTCGCATCGACAACTGCTGTGCACCGACCATAGATACCTCACTACCTGCCAGGGTAATGCTATTACCCTGGATATACACACAGGTTTCACCCTGGGCAGTCAACAACTTAACGATAGCCCCAGCGGTATTTTGATATCCCTCTGGCGGTGCAATCCAAGGCCCCGTAGTCATGCTGCTACTAGCCTGTTGCTGTTGTCCTGGCATTCCCATAGTCGTGGTGACAGTCGTTTGATCTCCCTGATTATCTAAATAAACATGGTGACCAGGGTTGAGTTCACATACGTAGGCCATGATGATCTGATTAGGTAGGGCTATCATTAAATGATGCCTTCCCAGCCGGGAACATGAATAAACATCAGAAAATCTTAATCCTGAGCTATACTCAGCTGTTGACCGCTATTAAATTATGAAAGACTTACGAAAGTTGCGCACTAAAGTACAAACGATATAGCTCACAGCTAGGTATTACCTGGTTACCCTGTAGCTGTATGAGTCCCATACTATCTAACTCATAGGCCAACATCGGATCAACCTTGGTACTCTGCTCCGCAGTCATGACGTCTTTGAGAGCAGCGATTAACTCAGGACGCAACTGCAAAGCCACTAAGTAACCACGCAAATGATCTTGGTAAATGCTGGCCAGGGTCGGTGCATCGCGTAACAATTGCCTTACAGTAACAGCGCCCTGACAAAGGTTATAAAACGCCAGCTGCACGAGATAGGGGTGGCCACCTGTCATCGCTAACAATGAGGAAAGCCAAGTTATATCGGCATTACCTTCCGAGTCATGTAGTTTATAGCGACCTGCCAACTGCTGCATCTGATTCAAGCTAAAATAGGGCAACTTGATTGGCAAGCCGACGTTGCATAAAGATTGGCCGATATCGAGAAAACTGTGAAACTCTGAGCAATAAGTTACCACTAGTCGGAGATTTTGCATTGAAACAATGCGCTTCGCCCGTTCGTGCCATGATCTCAAGACTGAGAAAAAACAACGAGCCATGTCAATATGCTGCAAGAGCAGATCTGCATCATCCACAAATAATACCAGTGGTTTTTTAAGCTGCCTAAGGATATATTGCTCAATATACAGGGTAGAACTTAAACGAGCACCCATTTCTGCATCCCAATAATCATCAAGTTTGGGCTCTAGATCTAGCTGATAGCTGATGTTGGCACAGAACCAACGTAGAAATTTAGTCTGGTCCTCTTTGAGACGACCATCAATCTCTTGACAGTCCAAGTAAACAGTCCGATAGTTTTGAACGGCTGCATGCGATAGCATTCTGAGCAGCAATGAACTTTTACCCATTCTCCTAGGAGCTTTAATGCGCACCATTCCTCCTGGCTCACTTATCTCTTGACAAGCCATGTCTTCAATCGTTGGATGACTAATATATAGCGCTGAACCAACGGGAATAGAACCAGCAGGAAACTTACTTTTGAAGCATAACTCTGTTAAATAGACTTGCCTGCCAAGGAGAGATTGACTGTCCTCAAGAAACTGTTTTTGGTGAGGGGCTAAGGATTGTGGTTCAAGGATCGGACGCAGTGTAACTTTACTAATGGGAGTTTCAAAGGTATCCGACAACAAATGCCATAGCTCAAACGCCACTTTTTTTAGATAAGCCGCATCGTAATGCAATTCCTCTGCCATACTGGCATAGGTTTCTCCTTCCCAAGACTGGCGTAAAATCAGTTCCTGCACGGGAAGCAACTGCTTTTGCCCTGTTGCATTAAGCACATGAACTATCTCATCAGGGGTCATAGGGCTCCTAGAGATATGGGTAAGCCATAGGGCATATACGCACTATCATATATCGCTTATGTGGATAACTTTTGTGTACTAAATTAATTTTATTAGAGTTTTTCAAGAAAGTAACCTTTTGGGTGTTGACAAGAATCAGACTTAGTGAATGCATGCCCCTCAGGCACCCTGACGTGCCTGAGGGTAGAATAAGATTTCAGATTTTATTAAAAAATGTCACAAACCGCACTGAGCCATCATCATAGTTGTTGGTTTTTGTATTGAATCTTATTTTTAAAAAAAAATACGTTTGCGCTATCTAATGGAATAAGTAACCCTTCAAGAGGAATACAAGTAACTTTTGTCAGATGGAAAAATCTCTTAGTTTATATACACTGAGTTGAGACAAGAGTACGGTGACAGTGCGATTGCTGAGCAATTACTATACACAATCAGTCAATGTGAGAGCTCTCTCGCAGTTGAGTAAGTACGATGTGCTCATGATTTCATTCAGTCTCTGTAGTTCTGCAACCTAAAAACGGTTGGAGTATCAGTATGTTTAAGGAATATTGAAGTGAAAATCAAAGAAGAGCCTGCATATTAATCTCCTAAGACTTTCCATGGGAAGAGAGTAATTCGCTTGATCTCATTTAATCTAACCCTTTGAATATCTTAGGCAGTTGTTAAAAACCCAGTTATTGGGCAATAGTGCTTATGATTTTAAGCAATTAGGCGTATTGTGCTCTACCACCAACAATACGGACATACTAAAAAAGCCTTCCCCCAGACGGGGGAAGGCTTTTTGCGAAGATTGCAATACATACTACATGCCTCGATAAAGCGTCAGCTTAATTATTTATTTAAATTTAATAACAACTTAAATTCAATATTGTTTTTTGTTAGCGTCTCATATATATACTGTTGCTGTGGTGAGTGAGATTATTGCGCATATTATGGCAATAACCCACATTTTCTTATAAAAAACTTCAATTTAACCTAAAACGGTAATAATAAAAAATGATTTTTCCCTGTCAGCTTCACCATAGTCGGAAAGGATTTTTCTTTCTAGAAAGTACCTTACAATATTTATCTACGTACGTTCATTCAATTTTCAATTCATTTCCTAATACACAGATGTTTGTTCCATACAGCTGTGGTCCAAGGGTAATCGGTAGCTAACCTAAAGCTGCTTAGTCCCGCAACTAGATTTCTGTTGCAGGAAATCTAAGAATTTTAGTTCTAAAACTTCCTGGTTTTTACCTGCACACGTTTGGATTTGGGTGATGAACTACTCCTCAGTACCTTTTAATATTGCTGCATTAATTAATGTAGCTTCTGCTATTCCGACTGCTTTTAATCAAGCCTTCCAAATTTGTACATACAAGATAGGCGATGAATTCTTTGCCTATGGGGAAGGTCCTCAAGGTTCTCCGTTATCCCATGAAGAGGGTGCAGGGCTTTATATCATCTGTGATGGTCGTGCTCGTATTGTTAGTGATGCAGAGGTGATGGGTGGCACCCCTGTGCAATCTCTAAAGCGCGGTGATACATTTGGGGTGGAGCCAATATTAAACGATCACAAGCTCACATATCGGGTCGTAGCCGCTGAAAATGTTGAAATTGCTTGGATGTCGTTAACCACTTTCCAACGTTGGATTAACCAGCTACCAGATTTAAAGACATATCTACTTTCCCAAGCCCAACACCGCGAAAAGCTAATCTTCTTCAAGACGATGACCTCTTTCCAAGGGCTCAGTAGTTATGAGCTAGATCCGTTTGTCGGTGCCTGTCAACAGCAACAGGTCCCCTGTCAACAGCGATTAGTTGAATTAGGCAATGACTCTCATTTTTGGTTGAGATCAGGCCATATTCAATCATCTCGCCATGGACATAATCCATTGTTGCCGGGAGATAGTTGGGGGTATCCCCAACCGATTCCGACTGATTGGGTTGCCCGAGAAGCGTTGTCAATCTATAGCCTCCCCAAAAAACAATGGGCTCGATTCCCGTTTTTACACCCCGTAGAATCTACGTTATCCAATGGATTCAAAACAAATACGGTAGAAACACCATCATTTAAGAACAGGATATCTCTTGAAAATGTGTTGAATTCCACATCCACATTAAATTCAGTTACGCCTCCTGCCCATAGAATGGGCTTGCCTGAGAACATTTCTGAGCAAGGTCTAGTGGAGTTTCCTCAACCCCGTTATCGAGGACGCCCCCCCTGGCAAGGTTTTCCTTTTATTGAGCAGCAAAGTACAGCAGATTGTGGTGTGGCTTGCCTGGCTATGGTAGCCCAGTACTGGGGTAAACAGATCAGTCTTAATGTTCTACGAGAACTGGCAGGGACTAGTCGAGAAGGGACGTCCTTAAAAGGGCTAGTCAGAGCTGCTGAAAAAGTAGGCTTTGAGACTAGGCCAGTTCGGGCGAGTTTAGATCGTCTGCATGAAAAACAACACCCATTTGTAGCCCATTGGCAAGGAGACCACTATGTTGTGGTCTATCGAATTCAGTCTAAACGTATTTTAATTGCAGACCCAGCCAAAGGTCGTAAATGGATACAGCAGAAAGAGTTTTTAGAAGGATGGACTGGCTATGCTCTGCTCCTGGACCCCACTGACCGGCTACAAGCGTTGACTGCTGAGGGTCAGCAATCGATGGGTAATCTGATCAGATTACTATGGCCCTACCGCACTCTCATTAGCCAAATCATTCTCACTTCATTGCTAATTCAGATGGTTGGTTTGGTAACTCCCCTGTTTACTCAGGTGATTCTAGATCGTGTGGTAGTACAGCGTAGTATCGTTACACTCAATGTGTTTGCTATGGGTCTATTGCTCTTTGGTCTGTGGCAAATTGGGTTAACGGCTGTACGTCAATACCTCCTAGATTACTTTTCAAATCGTTTAGATCTTTCATTAATCAGTGGTTTTGTACAGCACACATTAAAACTACCCTTAAAGTTTTTTGATTTTCGCCATGTGGGGGACATCACAACACGAGTTGAAGAAGGACAGAAGATTCAGCTGTTTCTCACACGGCAGCTGGTTATTGTTTGGCTAGATGTCGTGATGATGGTTGTCTATATTGCCTTAATGGCCTATTACAACTGGCATTTAACGTTATTGGTTTTAGCATTTATTCCATGCATTGCCCTACTAGCTATTGGAGCGACACCATTACTGCGACGGGTATCACGCAAGATCTTTAATGCTGATGCTAAGGAAAATTCGACTTTAGTAGAAATGATGGCAGGTATTGGCACCATTAAAGCTGTCTCTGTGGAACAAGAAGCTCGCTGGCGTTGGGAAAATGACTTAATTCAGCTACTCAATGCTCGATTCCATGGTCAAAAACTGGCCAATGCATTGCAAGCATCGAGTGGCGTTATTCACTCATTAGGGAGTACGGCTTTAATCTGGTACGGGGCCTATCTGGTGATCCAGGATCAGCTAACCATTGGGCAGTTTTTTGCCTTTAACATGCTGATTGGCAGTGTCATCGGCCCCGTACTGGCTCTCGTAGGGCTCTGGGACGAATTCCAAGAGGTGACAATTTCCATAGAACGGCTCAATGATATTTTTTCTGCTAAACCTGAAGAAGCCACCCAACGTTCTATGTTGGAGTTGCCATCTATTCAAGGTCACATTAAGTTCGACAATGTAACGTTTCGCTATGCAGAGGATGACGAGCGTAACATTCTACAGAATATTTCTTTTGATGTCCCTGTTGGAGAAACCGTTGCCATTGTAGGACGTAGCGGCTCAGGTAAATCAACACTCATTAGCTTACTACAGGGGCTGTATCATGCGAGTAGTGGCCGTATTCTGGTTGATGGCCATGAAATTCGTCATATTGCTCCCCATTCATTGCGATCGCAACTCGGGGTTGTCCCTCAAGAATGCTTCCTATTTTCTGGGACTATTCTAGACAACATCACCCTACATCGCCCCAACTATACCATTGACGATGTTGTTGAAGTCGCTAAGCTTGCCGAAGCCCACAGCTTTATTCAAGCATTACCCTTGGGATATAACACCAAGGTAGGAGAAAGAGGGGCCACACTTTCTGGAGGGCAGCGACAGCGCATAGCCATTGCACGAGCTTTGCTAGGACAGCCACGTGTCTTGATTTTAGATGAAGCAACCAGCTCACTAGATACCGAATCCGAGCGACGTTTTCAACACAACCTAGCCCAGCTAAGTCGTAACCGCACCACCTTTATCATCGCTCACCGACTATCGACCGTACGCCAGGTCGATCGCATTCTTGTTCTAGATCAAGGAATCCTTGTGGAACAGGGCAGCCATGACCAGCTGATTGCGGAACGGGGCTTGTACTACTATCTAGCCCAGCAACAGCTAATGCTCTGAGTCGCCAGCCCAGTAATGAGCATCAGTTACTAAGCGTTATTCTTTCTTTTTTATCAAGAGACGGGTCGCTATGGTCACGACCCTATCCAAAGCCCCCTTTTTTGGAGTGCAGACCCATGACAAACTTATCTAGCATTACCGACACTGCGCCCACATCCACATCATCGCCTGATTCAGCCATCACAGCCTGGTCACCCGCGGTGCAATCCACCCTGGACCGCCCACCATCGCAGCTGCCCTACCGTCTGCTGACAGGTGGTATTACCTTTTGCATTGCATTTGGCATTTGGGCCTATGTGGGAAAAATTGAGGAAGTGAGTTCTGCCCGCGGACAGTTGATCCCCCAGGGAGAAGTCTATAAAGTGATGCCTGTTAAACAGGGTAAAGTGTTAGACATTTTAGTCAAAGAAGGTGAGCCAGTGCAGGCTGGCCAAGCCATACTTAAGCTAGATGATCAGCTTGACCGCAATGAAATCGAACGACTGGAACAAGCCCTAGAAGCTGCCCAAGACAAACTTAGCCAAACCCAAGCCTTGGTGGCAAAAACCCGTTTAGAGATTCAAACCCGACAAGCAGGTGTCCAGGCCAATAGCCTGACCTATACAGTAGCTATTGAGCAGGCTAAATCCAAAGCCACGACGACACAAGCACTAACAACACAAATTCAGACAGAAATTACGGCCCATCAAGAGCGTATTCAGCGGCTGCATTCTCTACAAGAGCATGGAGCAATCTCCCAGGAATATTTCTTTAATGCTGAGCAATCTCTTCTATCACGACAGCAAGCCATGACCCAATACGAGGGTGATTTGCAAGGACAGCTGTCAGAAATCAAACGTTTAAAGGCAGAACAAAAACACCAACAGGCAGACGGTAAACGTCATGTATTAGAAGTTCAGCAGCGCCTGCAACAGCTAGAAGTAGAAACAACTCAGCTGAGAGCTAACATTCTTGAAATCAAAACTCAACTGCGGGGAGCCTACGCGAAATTAGGCCATAGAACTCTGGAAGCACCGGTGGATGGTGTCGTTCTTAACGTCAAAATTGCAAACCCTGATGAGGTTGTAGATGCAGGCCAACCGATCGCAGAAATCGCGCCAAAGGAAGCTCCATTGATATTATTTGCTAAGCTAGCTAATCGAGATGCTGGCTTTGTACAAGCTGGCATGACTGCGCGGATCAAATTTGATGCCTATCCTTTTCAAGACTATGGCGTAGTCGATGGAACCGTGGTGACCGTTGCCCCTGATGCCGTCAAGGATGAGAAATTAGGAGAGGTCTATGAAGTTGAGATAGCTCTCTTGAGCCATTATATGGAAACTGAAAAAGGACCTAAAAACTTCAAGCCTGGGCAAACGGCCACCGTTGATATTAGTCTGCGTCGACGTCGAGTCATCAACATTTTGATCGATCCTTTCAAACAGTTAAACAAGGGTGGAATCAATTTATAGGCTCTAGATTGTAGATGTAATGAAGATTTTCATCAAGGCATTTTAGACGCTTGACAGCTCCTTAAGCTCACTAATGTGAGCATGTCCGTGAAACAAATACTCAGTTCACAATAGAGATTCAATCATTTAACAACAGATAGAGGATATCAAAAATGGATAAACAGTCAGATGATGTCATGACAGCCATTTTGGATGGTAAATACTCATGGGCCTGTGTATTATGGCTACGGGGCAAGGGATATAATCCCAAAGAATACATTCCCTGTCGTACCTACAATCGCTTACTCAAACAGCAGCAAATCGCCTGCAAACAGAATAATAATTCAGCAGGTAGCCAACATCAAAACTCTACCCATGGGACAGGCTCACACATTACAGACCTATCTTATTTAAAGGACAGTCATCAGAACGACCGGTCTGTCCGAGGTGGGTTTAGAAACGTTTGCTCACGGTTCAAACTGAATTCTTCCAAACCACTATCTCTCCATTAGAATTCATTGATAAGGGGCTAATAAGCAACACTTACTCCAAAATAATTGAGCGTATAAACAGGCAACGATTAATCTGGTTGATTTTCATCAAAAATAGGTCAAACCCTTTATTCAAAGGCTTTTTGAAAGCTCAGCTGAATAAAGGGTTTATTGCTTTTTGTAACAATTGTTACCGTTGGCCAAAATGGCCTGACATCTACCTAAAACCAGGCTATTCTCAAGAAAACTTAGAATTCACGGCCCCATGATTAAATGGATGATCGGTCATCACCATTAACCATAGATGTGGGCTGAGCATTCTAAATAGGGAAAACTCATCAGTTCTACACTTCTCAACGAGAGAAACCATTAAGCTGACTATATACTGGAAGACTCTGACATATGACAGATTTTTCTAAGGCTGATTTCACCTCAGAAGAGATTGTTAGTTACCTTAAACAAACAACTCAACTTAAAGGTATCTACCAAAAACTCCTGAGTCAAAAAGTAATCCAGCATGGGGCTCGCATTAGAAATATAACAGTTACCCCTTCAGATGTTGAAGCTGAAGCGGAGCGTCTTCGCCGTGAGTATCACCTAGAAAAAGCGACTGACACCTTTATTTGGCTAGCTGACCACTTAATGGGCGTTGATGATTGGGAAGCAGGCATATATTCAAACCTTTTAGAAAAAAAGCTAAAGGAAAGTTTATTTGCCTCAGATGTTGAGAAGTATTTTTCACAAAAGCGACTTCAGTTTGATCAAGTTTTGCTCTACCAGCTGCAAGTCAAAGAATCCCACATTGCCACAGAAATACGGTATCAGATTCTGGAAAAGGAAATCACATTCTATGCTGCGGCCCATGTATATGATATCAATTTAGACCGTCAGTTGCGATGTGGCTATGAGGGTAAGCTGTGCCGATGGCAATTGGAGCCCCATGTGGCCGCTGCTATTTTTGGCTCCCCCCCAGATAGCGTTATTGGCCCAATTGAAACAGACTCTGGCTATAGTCTGTTTATGGTTAAAGCCTTTATTGCAGCTCAGTTAACACAGGAGATTCGACAAGAGATTATTCAGGAGCTTTTTGATGAATGGTTGGCACAAGAGATTAACCATTTAGTTTATAGTGACTTGGATTCAAATCTATTGGATCCAGCCTTCACATAACCATGTGTCGAGACGATTGATTTAATAAGTACCCATGTAATTAGGAGAATTGGACCATGAAACGACAAAATTTTGTAAAAAAGCGTATTATTACTGCTAACGGGCAGGTGGTTGCAGAGGCAAGTAGCACTGTTATTATTTCGGATAATTCGACCCCAGAGAAGACAAGTTATCAGCAATGGGTAGACGTAGACATATCTCCCAACCAGTCAAGTAGCTGTGCCAGTAGCCATTCTAGCGTGACGGAATAGCCTGGAAATGACTACTCACACCCTGGAGGGAATCAATGAATAAAGCAGAGTTTGATGAAGTGATCGAGGCCATTCTTGATGGCAAATATTCTTGGGCTTGCGTTTTATTTCTTTATGGTGAAGGCCATAATCCACTTCAATATATGCCCTATCGAACCTATCATCGCTTAATGAAAGCAAATCGACATCAAGAGAGAGCGTTGCAAGAATCACTAACTATGCCTCAATGCTCTACAGGGCATCAAAACACTGGGCAAAAAATTACTGACCTCAAATACCTAAAGACCGTTGATACGTCTCAAATCAATATTAGAGGTGGCTGGAAACAATGGTTAAGCCAAACCGTTTCGCCCACATTGAAATGGAGTAACTAAAGTATCAACTCACCGGGTATCAACTCCATCACAGGTCCAGGCATCAGAACCTTACTGATGCCTGGCTTCTGGCTACATACATCTGAGGCTTCATCAATTAACCAATACTTCCCGACTTTAAGTTGATGCTCAACTCACCAGTTAGGATCAGCTGTGTAAGGACAATTATTGACTATTGTTTGACACAGCTGACTTTAATAGTGACATTATCTCGTTCCTGTAATGCGGTACGCAATGCGTGTTTAGCATCTGTCAGCGATGAATTCATGCTAATGGCTATGCGATAGGAGTCAATGGCAGCCTGTAGATCACCCAATTCCTTTTGCGAATTGCCCAAGGTGTAAGCCCTATCAGCATACCTTAATTGCTCAGATTGAGAGAGTTTGCCTTGATGATAAAGTATAGTCGCTATGCCTATATCTGCAGTTGGATCAGCAGGGTTAAGATTTAGTGCTTTTTGATAACAAGCAATGGCTTCATCCCAGGATTCCTCACCTTTTAACTGCAGCATTAGAGCCAGATGAGAGTAGGCATCCAACAGCTCGGGTTGCATCAGCGTGGCTTGTCGATAGTATGAAATCGCAACCTCCAACTCTTGCTGTTTCTGATATTTGTTGCCTAGCTCATAGTTAGCCAACGCATATTGATTATTTTCTGACGGTGGTAACTGCTTCTGGTCATATAGTATATTGGCAACAGCAACCTCAGCTTCCCGATAGGCGGGTTTCAGCTGCCACGCCCTTTGATAGCAAGCAAGAATATTATCGTTGTCTACGTCACCCTGGATCTGAAGGGTGAGTCCCAAATAATAAGAGGCTTCTGCCAAATCAGGCTGCATGGCAATGGCTTGTTGATAGTATGCGATCGCAACACTCAAATCACCTACCTGACGTCGCTGGTCTCCTAAATCCATATTGAGGTTTGCATAGTGCGAATATTTTTCAGAGGACAATTTACCTTGCTCATACAGGGCATTCGCCCAAATCACATCAGCCTCGACACATTCAGGCTGTAGGTCTTTAGCTTGTTGATAACAATCAATAGCGCCATCCCAGTCACCTTGCTGCTGTAATAAGTAGCCAAGATTATGGAAAATTGCTGCCGTAATCACAGGTACCGTAGGTAAATCAAGCGCTCGCCGAAAGGTCTGGTCAGCCCTATGTAAATGCCCCTGGGTTTGATAGAGCGTCCCCAAACTAAACCATGCCTTGAGATTGTCAGGTTGAAGCTCTAACAACTTTTTAAAAGATATTTCAGCCCCTTGCCAATCTCCAGTACGCTGACAAATAACGCCTAATCCATAGAGAGCCTCAGCATGCTCCGGCTGTGTATGCAAAATTTGACGATAACACTGCCCAGCCTCAGATAAACGGCCCGCCTGGTGATAAATTGAGGCAATTTCCAGGGCTTGAGGCAATGTCCTTATATCAAGCTGAGGCGATCGCTGTGACTCACCTCGACGTTGTAACGTTAAGATTTTAATATGCTGAGGCTGAGCACCCAACGAAAATTTATAGGCCTCATTTCCCATCAAAAAATCATACACCTCAAATTGGTTTTGAATAGCAAACTGAATACTCAATGCATGCAAAATTAAACCTGACGAGAGATTTTTAACCGCCTCATCACGTCCCCCCAACCAAAAAAGCATCGACTTCTTCTGCCAATCTATCAAATTGGCAATGGCACCCAGGGGTTGATCGTTTCGCCATAAAACTGGCAAATAAAGACAATGATATTCAAAACAACGTCGTAAACTCAAATCAGCATTTTCTAAAATGTTGCGACAGTGCTCATTGCCTTTTCGACCCGACCAGCTTTTTTCCCAAAAATTCAATAGAACTTTAATATGCCGATCCAGTGTTTCAGCTGTCGGTTGCGTTACCCTGAACTCACCATTTTGACTAACTTTTCTTAAAAGGCGTTTGACTTTTTGACGTGTATTCGAGCTTAATTTCTCTTGAAGATAGATATCCCAATCCTGAGGCAACAGAATATGGGGAACAATATTGTTATCTATAGAGTCAACATCACTCGTGTGATGAAGTTCCTGAACAAGATAGTTTTCTTTAGGGAAATCTTCTAATAATAACTTTGATCGAGTATCTGCTGTTGAAAGATTAGCAATGGTTAGAGTTGACCATGCTGTGAAATGCTGTAGCAAATAATTAGCAAAAGCAGAAGCCACATCTTTTTCATAGTTTGGAAGACAGATAAAAGGAATATGCATCGCATCTGTCACACCAATAATTGATAGTTCGTTATATAGCTGACCTGGTAGTTTTTCATCAGTATTAATAACGAGGGGGAAGAAAGCTACATAATTTTGATTGGGTTCAGTTTCCTTTGCAGCTAAAATCATCCAAGGTTGTTCATATGCTTCATGGCAATTAAGTCGACCATTTAGCCAAACCCAAGAAATAAAAAAAAGAGATTTAGGATCAGATTGGTATACCCATTCCCACTCTTCTTTTATTTCCTTAAATTGATCAAGCGTATCAACAACGTCAATTCTCATAGCTATATTGAACTTGTCGGCTATTGGCTGTATACAGTTGGTAGGCCTTGAAGCTTACTTAACGATATCAGGTCAAAAAAGAACCACTGCATTCATCTGAAATAATCATCATCTGAATTACAGTGATTCTTTTAGGGGACTGAGTAGAGCTCTGACATCTAAGCTGATTTGGGCAGCACGGAGGTCTTGTTCAACCTATCTAAATAGTTAAATTGACCTATTCTATGCAACTCCTGAGAAAATTAGAGCGTTGTTGAATCTCGACATGAAACAATCCGTTAAATCTCAACTGTTAGCAAGTTTTACGAACGATTCACTCTCTAAATCAACAACGCTAGAATCGGATGCCAAATGCAAATTAAAGTAGAGGTGCTGATTACTGATTAGTCAACACTAACTTTAGTAATTGCAGTGGCTTTTGCATTCCCTTTGAATGCATAGGCACTAGCTTTTGAAGACGCATTCACCTTTACAACATCGATTTTAATTTTGACGCCACGACGACGGCGACGGCGATGAGAACCACCAACGATATCGGAAGATACTGTTGTTTCAAGATAGCTCAAATCAGAAATATACATTATCTTTCTCTCCAAGTTTTGTAGTATGCTCACCAACCAAGTTTCTGATTGGTGAGCATACTATATCTACCTGTTCTAAGAGAATGTTGCCAACTTGGCAGGAGTTTTTTTATACGTTGCCGTTACTAATCTTTGGTATAGCTCTTCACCTGTAAAATCTAGGCTATTAGCCCGTTTTATAGAGCACTTCATCTTCTAAATCAGTAAGGTTTTGATTCCCAGCTTCTGACGTCTAAGTACTATCCTTAGAAAAAGGTCTCGTTTTAAGTTGATATTCTCTTTATAGCTTTGTTACCCATAAAAATAAGAGTCAGTTACTTGACTGACTCTTAAACTCACTAGCCATGTTCAGACGAACAATACTAGATTTAATATTGTGACACAAGGACAATGGCTTCTGTTCAACCTTAGAAATCAGCTTACAGCTGAACAGAAGCAGAGGCGCGTGCCCGACCACCCACTGCAGTGGCACTGGCTAAAGCACTCCCCCTCAGGGCTCTGGCAAAAGCACTAACACGGCGAGTACCATGGGGGCCAACATAGGTTGTAAAATCGACGTCGAAATCAGCATCAAACTCGGCATCTAAAGCAACGTCGACACCCCGAGAGCTGCGACGAGAACCACCATGAATATAAAGCTGATTTGATATATCCTTGAAAAAATCAAGGTCTGAAATTATCAACTGACTCATTTTTTTCTCCTTATCGGACGATAAGTTGTTACAACGATGAGAAATGAACCTCGACAGACAGATAGTACAAACAGTGAAACGATCTTGCTATTTCCCCACTCGTTGTGAGAATACAACCGCAATGGGGCATCTGTAAGTTAAGGCTCACCAAAAGAACAATATGGTGCCTGATCTTTTGGTGAGCCTTAAAGGTTCCCATCCTTGCAAATACTAGGATTGCTGAATGGTAAAGCTGATCAAATTAGAAATAGATCAAAGATCCACTCCAATAGAATCTGCTAAACTTAACGACGACGACGACGTCTGCCATTGCTAGCATACGATGTGGAGCTAGCGTAAGAACTGGAGCCAATACCAGCCGCCGCATTAGTTTCTACATAAGCATCGGTTCTAGTGTATTTACCCAGTGCATCTGCAGCCGCATCAGCTGTAGCTTTAGCAGATCCACCGCGATGACGACGGCGACGACGACCACCTAAGATATTTGTTGTTTCAGAAACAGTACCTAGATAGCTTAGATCGTTGATATTCATGAGTATGGCTCTCCAAAGAAGATGTCTAAAGCAACCTTTTGTTGCTGTTGTAGATACAATATTGTTTTTTTTGAGAAAGATGTGGCCATTTTGGCAGATTCTTGGAAAAATATCGTATTTAGGGTTTGCTGAAAAACTCAATAAAAACCTCAAGGATTATCCGGCAGCCCAGACGTGGTCAGTATTGCCTTGCTGATGATCGAGGGTTTTCAGCCAATCATCGCTTAACGTTGCTGTAAAGGGGCG
>NZ_JASATU010000018.1:0-147066 GCF_032906605.1 Leptothoe sp. LEGE 181152 | reverse complement strand
CTTTGCCAGAGCGAAAATCACGAATAGTTTTCAACTCTTCGATTAGACTGACTGACATCCTCAACACCCCAAACATACGTTATTCAGGCATTGTAGTTTTTATACCTTGAACGAATTCTCCCTGGGGCAAAGCATAGAGAAACCTCCTTAAGGATGAGTTCACTCTAGACCTGACTGTAAAGAAACAACCCTGCGTTACAGATTTTGAGACAGGGGGTTTGATACCACAACACTGATTTATGGGAAGGCTATTTGAAAGATGAGTTCATCCTAGACCTGATTGTAAAGAAACAACCCTGCGCTGCAGATTTTGAGACAGGGGGTTTGATACCACAACACTGATTTATGGGAAGGCTATGTGTCGTAAGGGATTGCCGCTCTCCTAAATTCTCTCTGTAGAGTCTAAAAGGATGATGCAGATCACAGAAAACTGTAAGATAGATCTCCTCTTTTGTTGATATCTCCCCAGAGTAAAGTGCCTTGATCTAAATCAGATTGTTCCCGGCAAGAGAACAGTTTTCAAACTGTCCTGTGTGAATAGGGCAACACTATCGTCTCAGAACGAAATTGCAGCATTTCAACCTGTGCCGCTTAGAAGAATGGTCCCTTCTCATCATGTCTTCAACAACGGATGGCTAGGGTCTAGGTGTTGCCGCTGGGTGCTATCTATTGCTCTCTTCGGAGAGTTCCATACTATTTCTCACTTTTTTCAAGATAATTTCTATCCTTAAAAGCATTGAGTTCTCATGCTAATGTGACGTGCAAACGTCTTCATGCATCAGGACGTTTGCTCTATCGGAATCAGGTGTGTCATATCCGCAGCGGCATGCAATTTCTCTTATCGTTGTCACCTTCAGGATGCACACACAGTAATGGCTGTACATACAATGGGTCTACCATCAGGCCTAGTAGATAATATTGATCTTGTTATTCGTCAGGATGCGCGCGAATTAATCGAGCGTATTGAGCAGGGACTAGCGTCTGAGCATCTATCAAAATCTGCTTATCGTGAGTTGGGTAAGTTGCTTGAGCAAGTGCCTCATCTAGAACTTACCAATGATCAAATGTTGATGCCAATGATGCAATTGGCGGTCAGTTTGTTGTTGCCGACAGATGCGACACCGAAAAATAATCAATCTCCAGCTATGTCTATGGCGGAGCGAGTTTCTTTGGCTCGGGACATTCGTAAACGCATTGCTCGTGAGATCCGAATTTATCGAAATCCACTGGTGGCTGTGCTTAGTGCTGGCGGGTCCCCTGCTGCACAGTTGATTTCAGGCTTGACGTGGTTCACAATCACAATCTCATTATTGATTGGCAGCACCACCGCCGCCCGCATGTTTTTATCGAATCAATATAATATTGGCTACCAGCACGGCATCAACCATGCTCAACCCATTGATAAAGCTGATGATGAAGCTGCGGGTGAACCCTCGGAAACTGGCGATGCCCTAGTTGTGGGCGAGTCATCAGGTTCTGCCACCATCGCTGAGGGAGAAGCCAAGGGGTCCCAGGTGGAACTGTTTTCGTCTCAAGAGTGGCAGTACATTCAGCTGGTGCTGGCGGCTGGTGGTTTGGGCAGCATTGTCAGTGTGATGCTGCGATCGCGAAAACTGGAAAACCGTAATCGGTCCCAGTCAGTGATTCCCTTCTTTATCGGTTTCTTTAAGCCAGTGGTGGGTACCGCCTTTAGCTTGCTGGCCGTGGCCCTGATCGAATCAGAGATTGTAGTCGTGTCCGGATTTAGCCCCAGCGAAGCGGAGACCCAGTCTAAGTATCTGTACTTTGCGATCGCATTTATTGCTGGATTTAGCGAAGTATTGGTACCCGATTTCCTGGCCCGCACCGAAAAGTCGATGTTATCGGGTGGGGATAGTAACAAAAAGGATGATCTCTCCTAGGTAGATTCGGATCATGTATGACGGCCCCGTAAAGAGGACTACGGGGCCGTTCTGCATTTGGCGCTTGTGCAAAACTCAAGTTATATCGCCGTTTTGTTGTTCCTTAATAGTCTATGCTAAAGCCTATTTTTCTGAGTTTATTGATATTGAGCACAATCCTGGTAACGCATGTCCAAGCAGCTCAACGATATGGTGCGATCGCTATTTCTCATTCCGGTGATTGGGGAGTAGCCACTAACTATTTATCTGTCAACAGCGCTGAGCGGGAAGCTCTACGTAGCTGTGGAGACATTAACTGCTCCGTTCGGGTATCATTCCGAGGCTGTGGTGCCATTGCTGAATATGATCGTACGCTTTCTTGGGGAGTAGCTTCCACATTAATCCGCGCTAGAGGACAGGCCTTAAGTGCTTTAGAAGGGCAAGGCGAGATTCTTGCCGAAGTATGTAATCGTGAGAACTAAGGTTTAGGAGATACTAAATCTAGTTTGATTTGTCTAAATTTAGATCAAAAGAGGCAATGGTACATTTTTACCATTGCCTCTTGTTGTTTAAGTAAGTCTTACTCTAACCTTTGCTCATCTATTGATACTTAACTATTGAGAAATCTTGACGACTAATGGCTTTTCAGAAGATGAAAACCGGTTGGATGGCATCGGTAAAGGTTCTGAAGCTATCTGTTTCTCTTGTGCAACTTTCGTTAAATCTATCCCCGAAGTTAAGTCTATCTCAGCACTAGTAACGTTCGTTAATTTTTGGAACGGTGATTTTGCTAAAGAGCATGTTTTCCAAACAGATTGAACGTGTACTCCAAATTGCGAACATTCTCCTCCACGGCGACCAGTAGGCGTATAAAACCGGCACGCACCGCATCGCGCAATTTCACCTTTTTTAATACTCATGAAAAAAATAATTGAGAGACTCACTAAACGCCTTAACTTTCGTCATTGTGGATTAGTTAATGTATAGGATTCAACATTGGGAAAATGTTAAAAGCTTGATACGCCAAGACTCGGCAGTTAATTTAAGTTCGTTATCTTCATTAATGTTTTCTTTATATTTTCTTTAAATAAATCAATGTTTTGAAGGCGTCTGGGATCATTTACTGATGGGTGATCCCCATAAATATTACCCGATGAGATAGATGGAATTACGGCTGTTAAATTTCAAAAAATATCTATCTGAAAGCTTGAACTGTAAAATTATTTTTGCTTATTTATTGTTGATTGCTATTTCCAAGTTTTGGTGATGCATAGGGCGCACATTGTCCATCTTGCGATTTCTCCAGGAGGGCAATGACAATGGCATTGTGGACAAATCTCTTGGGATTCTTGTTGTTTCTTTTTCATATTTGCCCATAGAGCATAGGCTTCTTCAGGTGTTTTTGTTGATGTCTCTTGAGGTAATTCTTCGGAATCTGTTTCTCCAAGATAGCTAGGGTGAGCCTTGACCCAGTCGCTGACGGGTTGCGTTTTGCGTACAGGTTTGGTGTGCCACTGAGCGCTGGAAAAGCGAATGTCATGCAAAGGAACTGCTATGAGGCGATTGAGTTTATGAAGAATGCGTCGACGCTCCAGGGTTAGGGTTTGAGTCCAGGATGCATTGGCGACGGTAACATAAAGGATGTGGCGCTGAATGCTGACAGGTTTTGTCTGGCGGGCGACGACATACCCCACAGTTTTCGGCCAATATTCAACAACTTGGGCAAACTGTCGTCGGGATTGCCAGTTGGGGTGGGCTTCAATATCTGTAATGAGCGATCGCAATCCAGAAAATCCCATCCTTACCTCTTGCTAAAACAAATTACTCTCATGATGTACGGACTTTGCGGCTAACGTCCCTTAACTAACGTGCTAACGTATGGTCTATCAGCAGACGCTGCCCGCTTTTACCTGTTATTTTAGCTGTGCTCCATGGCTTCTTCCTCAGACAACACTCCCCCTCCCATGCCTCCTCGACCCGGTTCAGGGCCGGAAACTGAGATTGATCCGCAGCTAGAAAGTGTTCTGCGAAATCTTAATGTCAATCTTGAGGATGAGCTTACCCGCTATCGGCGTCAACGCCATGGGCGAGTACCACCGCCGCCGCCACCACGTCGGGCAGCCCACCGTAACACGCTTGACTTAATTTCTGTGTCAGCATCAACACCGGCAGCAGCGTCAGATGCTGGGGGAACGCTTAAGCAACCACCTACACCGCCACCGCCACCGCCAAACCCCTTCCTGAAGGATGCTTCTGAGTCATCTGATTTAGAAGATGAACTGCCGCCGACTCTGGAGCAGCTTGCGGATGTTGACGAGTTGACGTCGGACGTGGCGGAGTCTGAGCAGATGGATGCTGACACGGATGTCTCTGCGTTGTCGGTGCCTGCTAACGATATGCCGGCAGAAGGCTATTTAGAATCCTCAGAAGAGCTGTTGAAGAGTATTGAGGAGGAGCAGGCTGATCCAGAGTCGGTGCCTGAACCCTATTCTCCTGGGCGCAAGAGTAATATTTTGTTGAAGCTAGCAGGCTTGGTGTTGGTGCTGTTGGCTGGTATCGGTGTTGGGTTTGCCATTACCTCCCCAGCACAATTGCAAAAACTGCGATCGCAACTCTGGCCAGCGAGCGAAACCGAGCCTGTTGATGCTGACACTGACACTACTGCTGAGGGTGCAGGTGATTTGCCTGAGGTACCTGCCTCTACTCAGCCAGCGGCCACTGCTCCGGATCCTGCCTCCGATGGCTACAAGCCGCCAGGTCCCGATCTGTCTACTCGTGAGTTTAAAGAGCTTGATAGCGTCGAAGATCTAGTGACCTTAGATGTTGATGGTGTCAATGGTTCAACCTCTGCTCCGGTGACATCGCCATTGCCTAATCCAGCACAGTCTCCATTGCCAGCACCCGGAACCGCTGCTGCAGATAGTCAACCGGCTGTTACTAACAATCCGACAACGAGCCCGATCGGTACAGAAACAAATTCTGCGGCTGTGCCATCAGCCACACCAGCCCCTGCTACACCAGCACCGACAGCCACACCGCCCCCTGCTCTCACCACAGCCGTAACAGGCTCTAATTTCTATGTGATTGCTAGCTACACGGGGGATGCTTCTTTAACCAAGGCACGTGAGTTAGTGCCCGACGCTTTTGTGCGGAACTTTAAGGCTGGTGCTCGTATTCAGCTGGCAGCCTTTGATAATCGTGCCCAAGCTGAAGAACAGGTGCGATTTTTGACCCAACAAGGTGCAATTGTAGAGCTCTTTGGCCCCACGAACGAATAGCCCCCCTGCTATCCTAAAAATGGTGCTGTGTGTGAGTTGCGCAGCATCATTTTTGCGTATCAAGCTAAAAACTTCCATGGGATTGCTAGATCGTTTCTTTCGAGTGGTACGTGCCAGCCTTAACGATGCGCTCAATGGAGCTGAAGATCCAGAGAAGCTGCTTGAGCAAACGACGGCGGATATGCAGGAAAATTTGCTGCAACTGCGGCAGGCAGTAGCGGTTGCGATCGCAACTCAAAAGCGCAACGAGCGGCAGTGTGAGCAGGCGAATGCCCAAGCCCGTGAGTTTTACAATCGTGCCCAGAGTGCCTTGGTTAAAGGGAATGAGCCCCTAGCACGTGAAGCTCTCAACCGCCGTCAAAGCTATTTAGAAACGGCCCAAGCTTTGGGGGGGCAGCTGCAACAGCAGAAAGATACCGTGAAGCAGCTAAAAGCCAATATGCGCACGCTGGAAACTAAAATTTCCCAGGCGCGCACCCAGAAAGATATGTACATTGCGCGGGCCCGCTCAGCGAAAGCGAGCCAGAAGCTGAACGAGATGATGACTCAGGTTAATCAAGGTGCATTTGATCAAATCGAAGACAAAATTTTATCTATGGAAGCCAAGGCAGCGGCAGCGGCAGAACTCAATGATCTCGGTCAAGATGCCCTAGAGAAGAAATTTTCAGCTTTAGAATCTGGTCGTGACCCCAATCAAAATCCAGTGGATGCTGAGATAGCCGCCATGAAAGCTCGCCTGAAGTTACCTGAAGGTTGAAGCAGATTATTGTTCGATTTCTGTAGTCCAGTTCTTATAGTTCTGATAATGGTTGCCGACTGTTCGACTGCTTAAAGACAGGGAGTGTGAAGTGAAACGTACTCCCCGCTTGGGGAGCTGAATCAACCCAAATTTGACCATAATGAGCCCTAACAATGCGCAAACATAGGGCTAACCCAAGGCCATAACCATCCTGGGACTGATCTCTCTGAAGCCGAAAACTCTCCTCAAAAATACGGGCTTGTTTATCAGCGGGGATACCGGGTCCCGTATCTTGAATACTGACTTGAACCTTCTGAGTGGTGCGATGTAATGCCGTAATCATCACATCACCCCCATTGGGCGTATATTTAATCGCATTATCCAAAAGATTCACAATCACACGACGTACCTGATTGATATCGGCATGCACCTGGGGTAAATCCTGGGGAATATCGAGGCCAATAGTCTGTTGCTTGTTTTTGACTTTAGTGATCATTGAATCCACGACTTCTTGGCAGAGCTCCTGTAGATTCAACTCTCTTGGAAAAATATGGAGATCAACGCTGGGGCCATGGGCTGCCTGCAAAATATCCGTGATCATGCGATCAATGGAGCGGATCTGAGTTTTGGCGTTGCGCAATAGTTGCACCGTTAGCTCAGGCCGAAAGCGCGCACGACGCTCATGGTTAGGGTCATACCCCATTTCTAGGGTCTCAATAGCGATGGAAGCTGCCGTTAGTGGATTGCGTAAATCATGGGCCAACATTGCAATAATGCGATCCTTGAATACTAGCTTGGCATTCGCTTCAGCATTGAGTTGCTTAAGCCGAAAAATTTCATCTGATAGGTGAATGATTTCCGTTGACTGAGCAATTGACGGATTATTGACAAGATGACGTTCCGAAGTATCACCGTCGTTTTCAACTTCTGCCTGCCAGCGTGACCACCAGTAGTCAATCTGAGAAATAATGTCACTGCCGGTTAGTGTTTGGCGTCCTCCCTCCGAAATTTTAATGAGGGTCGGAGTCACGACTAGCTTAAAGTGTTCAGCCAAATAAGGCTGCTCACTAACATCAATGACCTCCAAAACCGGCTCAATTTTACTTTCTAAACCTTCAATATGCTGACGGATCTGGCGAATTTGCTCAGCAGAACTTGGCCGCTTATCAATAAACAGCAAAAGCTTTAGCGGCACTTCAAGGGACGGCATAGATGAACGTTTGACTCCTGCTCAGCGATACGGCATATCCAATGGCTGGGTGCCTAGCTAGCCAGTTATTCTTTTAGCCTACATCGTTCCAACGATGGATGACGGTGACTCTTTCAAAGAATTATGCAGAACGCCCCCTAGTATTCCAGACAGAGTACACTCTATGCCAGTTATAAAACCCTCCCATACGGAATCAAAAGCCTCAAATTTGTAGGGAATGATAGCGGTAATTTGGCTAACTGACATGAATGCAATCGTTAAAGAGATATTAAAGGAACGCTGCTAATCAGGTTTACCCATAAATTTCTCACCTACAGTGAGAGATAAGAGTTTCCTTTTTGATCGCATTCAGTCATTCGTTAGCGGTACTCGGTAAATACAGTGAGGCGCGCTGGTCATGCAAGTGTTAACAGTTATTCAACGTCACATCCGTCAGCAACGTATTCAGAAACAGATATGCGGAAACACTTTGCGTACAGGGGCTCTGCTGGTGGGAACTGCAACGTTGTTAGTTGCCCATGCCGCTAATGCCAGAATGTCCATGCAACCGTCGCTAGAGGTTGATACGGAAGTCATCCACCCTCTATTAGCTCAGGCTGCCCCGTCTGTTTCTACACCCCTCAGCAATGGCATTTATCTTTTTGGTGAACAGCCTTTACCCGATCAGTTGCAAACTGCCTACATGGTATTCGAAGCACAAGCAGGTGAAGTTGTAGGAGCGTTCTATTCTCCACATTCCTCATTCGATTGTTTTCGAGGCAGTGTAGAAAACGCACAGCTTTCCTTGGCGATTACTGAAACCTATTCCCAAGAGGAATATGATTATGCCCTCGATCTCGAAGATACCGCTGTTGCTGGACCAGGTGGACGTCAATTTGCGATTGAAGGGTTCCATCAAATTGACACTGTTAGCGACAACGATCTGCGTATGCTGAACACCTGTCAGGCCCACTATAGTCCGACGATCTAAGCAGATCAATTTCACTTTCGTTTAATCAGCTACAGTTTCTTCTGGTGAGCTCATTTATTTTTTTCCTTAGTAGCATTTGCTAACTATCCAAAGATGCAGAATGAATGCCTTGGCTATTTGCCTAGGCATTGTTTTATCTTGGTAGGTGAAATTTTTTGACTTCCCTGGTCGTAAGTGTGAACGCAGCAGAACAAGCACGAAGCATCGAGTATGCCAGTAAAATAGCCGCTATTGTGGGTGCCTTTAAGGGGCAGCTTCCTGATTTACGCTCTGACCTTAAACCCTGGGCAAACGATCCCGATACAAGAGAGCTCGTTGATCCTGATTCCATCGATATCGGGTTTCATTTCCCTGGCTTTAGCCGCTCATTCAACTGCCGTAGTCTTCTCGTGCAGATTCGTCTTCATTCAGTGGCTGAGGGGACAACCCAAGGTACAGCGGATGCTGTAGCAAATATTGTCAAGGCGATTGGTGTTGAAGTCGTTGGGTTTAACCACCATGGTGAACAGTGGCATCTTTCTACCATTAACAACTGGCAGTTTGAAGGTGTAGCTCCACCTCAGGCTAATGCTGGGGAAAAAATCAAGCTTTGCTGTCGAAAAATTTTTCAGGTGTTTAACCCAGAACCCGAGGTTTAGTGGAGCCTGAGGTTTAGTGGAGCCCAAGGTTGCGTAGGGAATGCGTTGTGCTTCCCCATTCCCTTACTCCCTACTACTGTTTACCCTGAGCAGTAGGATAGTTGAGTACACCGTGACTCAATGCAATGAAGACCGTTATCCCCGTCGAGCTACCCCAAACTCAATATGACATCAAAATTGCTACTGACGGGCTGCAATACTTAGGCCCCTGGCTCGCTGCCGCTGGTAAAGCTGGTAAGGTGCTGCTTGTTTCTAACCCTGCTATTTTTCAACACTACGGCGAAACCGCCTTGACCTCTTTAACGGAGGCTGGTTTTGAGGTTAGTCAATGTGTTTTACCTGCTGGAGAGCAATACAAAACTCTACAGTCTATCGAGAAAATCCATAGTGTTGCGTTTGACCACCATTTAGAACGCAGTTCTACCATGGTGGCTCTAGGTGGTGGTGTAATTGGCGATATGACGGGCTTTGCTGCAGCCACCTGGCTACGGGGTATTGCGGTTGTTCAAGTGCCTACTTCATTACTAGCCATGGTTGATGCCGCCATCGGGGGCAAAACTGGCGTGAACCATCCTCAAGGAAAAAATCTAATTGGTGCCTTTCATCAGCCGAGTTTGGTGCTGATTGATCCCAGTGTTTTGAGCACACTCCCTGAGCGTGAATTTCGCGCTGGTATGGCTGAAGTCATCAAGTATGGAATTATTTGGCATGAAGGTCTGTTCCATCAGCTAGAGCAAGCCGAGCGCCTCGATCAGCTGTGCTTTGTTAGTGAGGCTCTGCTCCACGATATTCTCAAACATTCTTGTCAGGCTAAAGCCGATGTTGTCAGTCAAGATGAAAAAGAGGCTGGACTGAGGGCTATTCTTAACTACGGCCATACCATTGGCCATGCGATCGAAAGTCTGACCGGTTACAAATCCGTCAACCATGGTGAAGCTGTCGGTATTGGCATGGTTGCAGCGGGTGCGATCGCAACCACCATGGATCTTTGGCCCCAAACCGCCACCGACCGACAACTTGCCATCATCCAGAAAACCAATCTCCCCACCAAGCTTCCCGCCACCCTCAACATCGACGCCATCCTCAATGCCCTCCGCAGCGACAAAAAAGTTAAATCTGGCAAAGTCCGCTTCGTCCTCCCCAAACGCATCGGCGAAGCCTGCGTCACGGATCAGGTGACCGATGACGTTATTCGAAGTGTTTTGGAAACGATGTTCTAGGGGTGGAGAGGCAGCGAGCAATGGGGAGTAGGGAGACTCTTTTCCTCAGATAAACTAGAGCTGAGATCAATGTCGAACGACGATTACTCTTTTACGGTGCGTAGCGAATGCGTAGCAGCGTAATTCCCTTAGATTCCATCCAGGGTAACCACAAGGGCAGCCCCTACACCCCCATAACCACCATGCAAACAAAAGCAAACCCAACCACTAATCTCGAATTCCCTACTCGTACCGCCACCGTCACCCGCACCACCAAAGAAACCGACGTCACCGTCACCCTCAACGTCGACGGCACTGGTCAGTGCAATGCCAACACTGGCATTCCCTTTCTTGACCACATGCTCCATCAAATCGCCTCCCATGGCCTCTTCGACCTCGACATCCAAGCCAAAGGCGATCTCGAAATCGACGACCATCACACCAACGAGGATGTTGGCATTACTCTCGGCATGGCGCTGCACCAAGCCTTAGGTAATCGCAAAGGCATCGTCCGTTTTGGTCACTTTGTCGCCCCCCTAGACGAATCCCTGATCCAAGTATCGTTGGACTTCTCCGGTCGCCCCTACCTCGCTTATGGCCTCGACATCCCCACCCAACGTGTGGGCACCTACGACACCCAACTCGTCCGCGAATTCTTCATGGCCGTCGTTCATCACAGCCTCATGACCCTCCACATTCGTCAGCTTGACGGCATCAATTCCCACCACATTATTGAAGCCACCTTCAAAGCGTTTGCCCGTGCTATGCGCATGGCTACCGAGATTGATCCCCGTCGTGCCAATGCAATTCCCAGTTCCAAAGGCGTTTTGCAAGTGTAATCACGACTCAAGCAAACAGCCGGTAGAATAAGTACAAAAGTACCTGTGACTAAAACAGGGATAAAGCCATGACAGCGATTATTCCTAACACCCAGACATCTCAGAGTCTTTATCCCAGCGGAGATGGCATGCCTGTGGCTGAAACCTTTGACCATCTCTATGCTCTGCTGATTACATTGGAAGTTTTACGTCAGTATCTGAAAGGTCAGCAAGCGACTGTTCTTGGTAATCAATTCTTGTATTACGCCCAGGGGCTACCCAATATGCGAGTAGCCCCTGATGTGATGGTGATTTTTGATGTAGAACCCGGTGGTCGTGACAACTACAAAATCTGGGAAGAAGGTTCGGTTCCAGCCGTCATTTTTGAAATGACCTCCCAGGGAACTCGACAAAAAGACGAAATTAGCAAGTACGATCTCTATGAAGCCATGGGGGTGCTTGAATATTGGCAGTTCGATCCCAAGGGTGAATGGATTACTGACCGGTTGCGAGGGTACCGCCTGGAAGATGAGGCCTATAAAAAAATTACCGATAGCGTCAGTCAGGTGCTGGGGTTACGATTAGCCGCAGTAGGTACTCTGATTGAGTTCTACGAGTTAGAAACCGGGAACAAGCTCTTAATTCCTGATGAACTTAAGAAACGCGCTGACCAAGAAGCCCAGCGGGCTGACCAAGAAGCCCAGCGGGCTGATAGAGCAGAAGGTGAGTTAGCAGCACTCAAGGCAAAACTCAAAGCTCAAGGGATTGAGCTAGATGATGAATTGCAGTGATGGCGATTAGGCCATAGGTAAAGTTAGCAACGTATCCCTATCTTGATAGACCGTTAGGGTAATAATCCGCTGATCTATGGTTGGCACGGTATCTAAAGGATAAATTTGTGTTCCAGGGTTAACGGTATAGGCTGGAAAGCAAGCTGCACTGAGGCTTAACCGTAAGGCTTGGCCAGCCATCAAGCAAAAATAGGTGGGTTGCAAAGATAGAGACACGACTTGTGCTTGTCCCCCATGAATACGTGTATAACCCTGTGTCAAATTAAACACTCGATTATCAGGGTAGACCACTGACAGCACAGCACATAGGTCATAACTAGGGGCATCAGCCTGAACTTTAAGCGTTGTCGTCACGTCCCCTGCTACAGCCAAGTCTGCTTCCAACAAAGCAGTTGTATAGGTCAAGACATCGCTGCGACCGTCTAACGCACTGCGCTCAAAAGATCCGGATGGAAAGCTTGCATGTCCTCCCAAGGAGAGCACAGGTCGCCATGGATCATGAACCAATACATCAGGCACTGCAGTTACAGCTGGATCTTCGCAACTGGATGGCACTAAAGCGCCATCATCTTCACGCATGGCTGCTAGACCAGAGCTTTGCAAACGATAGGTTTGAGTTGTAGATTCACTTGGCCACTGCTCAAACAGTCGCCATTGGTTGCTGCCCATCTCAAAGAGATGTACGGGGCGCTCATCCAGGGGGGCCACATCTTTTTTATCGTTGAGCCAACGATAAAACCAACAAATTTGTAATCGATCAATGGGGTTCATCGCCTCAGGACCAAAATCCACCTCCCCTACCTTTCGACTCCAGGGAATATGGCTCCAAGGGCCCACCCAAAAATGTTGAGGATAGCGGCTTGATGCCATTTCCTTAAATAGGCGGATATCCCCTGTGAGATAAGGGTCAAACCAGCCACCCACATGGAGCATTGGCAAATCGACATTCGTTAAATCGGGCTTAAGTGACTGCCAGTAATCATCGTTTTGGGGATGTGCCAACCAGTCATGCCAAAAAGAATCAGGGGCGTATTGTTTGATGACATCTGGATAGGCAGAGATGGGACCGTTGAGCGGCAAGTTACGAGAAGCGGCTCGTAAGGCGTTAAAGGCAGTTTTGTCTCCTTTTAAGCGAGCGGTTTCTGCGGCTAATTGAATGGCCCAGCCTAAACCAGCCTGCAAACGTAGTGCACCATTTTCATACGCCCAATCTTGGTAAAGGTCGTAACCCACCATGGCCGGAGCTAATGCCTTAAGAGCTGAGGGCTTAGCCTGAGCTGCATAGAGCTGTGTCATCCCCTGATATGAAAACCCATACATGCCAACCCTGCCGTTGCTTCTAGGTAACTGAGCGGCCCACTGAACGCTGTCGTAGCCGTCGTCTACTTCGTGGGCAAACAGATGAAACTCTCCCTCTGAAGTGCCGCGCCCGCGCACATCCTGAATCACGACAATATAGCCCTGGGCGGCGTACCAGGTGGGGTGAGCATAGACAACCGTGGATGCGATCGCACGACCATAGGGCTGTCGCATCAGCAATACAGGCCACGGACCTTCGGCATCGGGATAATAAACATCTGCATCCAGACGCTTACCATCCCGAGTTTTTAATGAATGTACCTGTTTGGGTTTGACGGGCAGAAAATCAGACGGCATTAAATACTGTGGGTACGTCCTAAAACAGCCATGTCTTCTTCATCTAACTCTGCCGGTATCCCATCACGAATTAATTCCGCAAAGTCCTCATTAGGTACCATGACGCTGAGTAGATAGAGTCGTTGTGGACCAGTGTTTTCAACAAAATGAACACCGTAAGATGGTACTAGGATGCTATCGCCAGTTCTAATTGTTGAACTTTTACCATCACAAACAACTCGACCTTCTCCTTTGATCACATAAAACATTTCTACGGCCACTTGGTGTCGATGGATAGGGGTTCTGCCACCCACATCAAAAATTTCTACACAGCAGGTTAACTTGGCATGGCCCAGGGTAGGATCTACCAAAAGTGCTAGTCGGTTTTTATCATCAGGACTAATGCGAAATACCTGATAATCGCTGGGGGACTTTAGAACGGGTAAAACGCAGCTGTTAGGCAGATCACAGGTACTTTCCATTATGCAAAATCATGCAGATATTAGCGGCGCTTCTTCAGCTTAGAAATCACCCTTAACCCTAGGGTAGTCTTGCAATAATTTTTCACTTAGGAACCTTCTTTACTGCCAAATTAGTGACATATACCTACCAATTTTGTGTTGATTTCCTGGCATGAGGGCACAGTTTTGCTCCTGAGACGTCACAGCTACAGCAAATACATTGATTTTTCTATCTTCACTGCCAATTGCTGAATCGCACATATCTTCTGTGGACTGATAAAATAGGCCATCAACGCTGTGGTTTATGGCTAAGGTTGCTATTTGCTCAGAAAATCATCACAGATGCTTTACTGTTTTTGACCAATGTCCTTTGGAAAGCTGTAATGTGCATATTTGGCCAACCGCCTTCATATGTCTGAATGAGAAGGGTACACTCTAGCTGAAACCAACGTTTCTTATTTAATCAGAGAGTTTTTAGCCTTTAATATCATTCGATTGCTAGATGCTTGTTAATGACTTTGGTAGGACTTCAATGCCATGAGTAGTAGAACTAATAGCCCATGGGGGAATGCCAGTATGGGACTAGGGACATGGCACTATGAAACAAACCTCTGCGTCGTATCGGTGTAATGGTTAAGGCTGCTAATTCTATTGCAGATATTTTGGTGATCGATGACGATCCGATCATTCGACGTATCCTTCAGCGGATGCTGCAAAGCCAGGGGTATCGCGTTGCTATTGCAGAAACCGCCGCCGATGGCCTAGAGCAAGCCTTGGTGATCACGCCACCAGTAATTTTATGCGATTGGCGCTTACCTGGATCCATCGACGGTTTGGAAATTTGCCGTCGATTGAAAGAGCATCCAGATTTGTCCATGAGCTCGTTTCTGCTGATTACGGCCCATGCCGAGACGGCCAGTCGAGTCGAGGCTCTAGAAGCAGGGGCAGACGACCTGTTAATGAAGCCCATCGACATGGCTGAGCTTAAGGCCCGAGTTAAGTCTGGTATGCGATTGTGTCAGCTTACTCGCGATTTGAAAGAGCAAAAGCAGTATTTAGAGAATGAGCTGGCGGAAGCTGCTTCCTATGTGCAGTCGCTTTTGCCCAGGGATACGGATCAACCTCCGGTCAAGATTCAAACTCGCTTTTTGCCATCGCAACAGCTTGGGGGCGATTGTTTTGATTTCTATTGGCTAGATCCTGACTATCTGGTGATATATCTGCTGGATGTATCAGGCCATGGTTTAGGGGCAGCTTTATTGTCCACCTCTGTGCTGAATGTGTTGAGATCGCAATCTTTGCCAGGCACAAACTTCTATCGCCCTGACAAGGTGCTTGAAAGTTTGAACAACATGTTTCAGATGACGGCTCAAAATGAAAAGTACTTTACCATTTGGTACGGCGTCTATAACCGCGTTAATCGCCAGCTGATGTATGCCAGTGCGGGGCATCCTCCAGCCGTGCTTCTGTCTCCGCCCCCCCCTCCTAATACAACTGATGTAACTGCGAATAGTAATGGTGGTGGCGCTCCCATGGCTGAAACAATGCGTCTGCGTACCCCTGGTATGCCCATTGGCATGATGCCCGGTACCACCTACACCTGGAAACGTTGTTCGATTCCAGACAACAGCTATCTCTATATTTTCAGTGATGGCGTCTATGAAGTACCTGAAACATCCCTGGCTGAAACCGGAGAAATTCTGGGTTTAGATAGCTTTATTGATCACATTGTTAAATGCCCGCGACCGGGGCAGCTTGATCAGTTAATTAGCCATGCCACTATGCCCAGTATTGATGTTGGGCAAGATCTCTCAGACGATTTATCGCTACTAGAAATTAATTTTAGTTAGAAACACGTAGGGGCGTTCCATGGAACGCCCCTACGTGTTTCTAACCTTGTGAAGGGTTTAATGCTTGAAGTCTGTCGGACCTTGATAGCCGGATGCTTCAGCTAAGGTTGTCAAGGTTTGAGTACCAGGTAAAAATTGTCCGTTGACCTCCCATGTGGGAAAACCGGTAACTTCAGGTACAGATCGGCATAGGGCTGTCTGGGAGTCAGCACCATCCTCAGCACATTCAATGTAGGGCATATATTTCTTGGCTTCCTGTCCGAAGAGCTGTTTTTGATCAAAACAGTGGGGACACCAGTAGGCACCGTACATTTTTGCCCCTACCTCCTTTAAATGCTTCGCTAGGGCAACTTCAGCAGGCCCAGATGTATTGGTAACGGCAGGGCCGGTGTTGCCAACACTACTAGCGGTTGCCGCTGGTCCATTAATACTGATGGAATACATCCCAATAGTAGCCACCAGGGTGACCATTCCCATTATCACGCCACGAAAAACAAGAGCTCCCTGGTCTTCCCATTGGCGGCCTAAGAGCGTTAGCAAAAACATTGAGAATGTAAATGTGGCGGAGGCTATACAGTAGAGACAAGCGGCCTTGAGTTCGGTAGCCAGTAGATACATTAGGTATCCACTGAAGACCATCATGCCTGTAGCTCCGATAAACAAGAGCGGCCAGGTTATATCTTCTAGCTTTTGACGCTGCTTAATCTTCTCTTTGTTCAATAACAGTGGCCCTAGGGACAAAGCCACCATGGATAGATAGGCGAGGCAGCCAAACAACGTTAGCGGAATACCAAAAACGTCTGCGTAGGCACTATTCAGTACTTGGTCACAACCCTTTACAGGGCAGGCAGCATCATTACCCATTAGCTTGATCACCGTTAGGTAACCTGTGCCTAAGGCTCCAACGGTTGCGATCGCACCAATAGCTGGGCGCGACCAACGATAAATCCCACGAGTTTCTTTACGGCGACGTCCCATAGTTTACAGATAACTCTAAGCTCATCAAGATCAACAAAAGCAGGGTACCCCAGTAGACAGGCTGCGCCCCCGACTGCATCTTAGACAAAAAACAGGGCCTTCGGTAGAGATATTCCAGAATCATCCCTGTAGGGGCCTTCCATGGCCCCCCTACGGGGATGACGATATTGCATCCACAAATTGGCTTACACGATTAGGATCGACAGGTTGTTCAATGTGCCCCCATCGTTTTAAAGAACTAGAAACAATTACACCATCTGACGATTTCATCAATTTAGGAATATTGTCCACGGTGGCACCACTGCCGATTAACACAGGGATGTTGCCCGCAGCTGCTTTCGCCGTTGCTAGATCCTGATGGGTGGGCGGGTGGCCCGTGGCACCACCAGAAACAATCACAGCATCTGCCAAGCCCCGATGGATAGTATCAGCGACTGCATTGGCCATGGCTGTGTCCGGACTGATGGTACCTACAGGGGTAGCATGCTTAACTAGTACGTCAGCAAAGACCTTAATATCACGACCTAATTCTCGGCGATAACGCATGAGTCGATGGGCATCTCCCTCGATTACACCCTGATCCGTAGCCATTACTCCAGTTAACACATTAACCCGGATAAACGCAGCGCCGGTACAGGCGGCAATGGCCAGACCGCTCTGGGCATCGTTACGCAATACGTTAATACCTAGGGGAAGCGTTACTAGCTGTTGTATACGGCTGACTACAATGGTCATGGCACTGACCACAGCAGGATCTACCGATCCCTTTGTAAAGGGTGCATCAAAAAAATTTTCTATAATAATGCCGTTAGCACCACCGGAGGCCAGAGCAACGGCTTCTTGGACAGCACGGTCTACTACGGCCTGTAATGAGCCTTGCCAGCGAGCCGATGCGGGTAAAGGCAGTAAATGAACGACCCCGATCACTGGCGTTGATGTCTTAAAAAGTGTTTGTAACTCCACAGATCTCAAAAGTTTTAGTTATTGCATGGATCGAGATTATTTACCAAGGATGATGATTGCAGCCGTTCTCACCCAAACGTATTGGCCATTGCATACAGACATAACACAAGCTGCTTTCCCCGATAAATCAACCCTTTTCAGGTAAGACCCACAGAATTGTATAGTTATGTTATAATTTCCTCAACCGGGCCAAAACAATCGCTACCCGTTCAACAGCTCAGTGATAGGGTAGGGTGCTGAGTCATCCGTGCGATCGCAACGCCTGCTTGGAGACCAGCATTCTGTTTTTTGTATAAAAGAATTTATGGTTCGTAAACCAACCGTTGCTATTACTCACCTAGGCTGTGAGAAAAATCGAGTCGATAGCGAGCACATGTTAGGCCTTCTGGTTAAGGCCGGTTATCAGGTTGACGCCAATGAAGAACTTGCTGACTATGTAATTGTTAATACTTGCAGCTTCATCGAAGCTGCAAGGCAAGAGTCGGTTAGAACGCTAGTAGAGTTAGCTGAAGCTGACAAAAAAATTGTTATTACGGGCTGTTTAGCTCAACATTTTCAGTCAGAGCTGCTAGATGAGATTCCAGAAGCCGTTGCGCTGGTTGGGACTGGGGACTATCACCGCATTGTTAATGTGATTGAGCGGGCTGAAGCTGGTGAGCGAGTTAAGGCTGTTTCTGCTGAGCCTACCTACATTGCAGATGAAACAGTGCCCCGTTATCGCACAACTAGTGAAGGCGTTGCCTACGTTCGTGTGGCAGAAGGTTGTGACTATCGCTGTGCTTTTTGCATTATTCCCCACTTGCGTGGCAACCAACGTTCTCGCCCCATTGAATCAATTGTGGCAGAGGCCCATCAGCTGGCCGCAGAAGGGGTTCAAGAATTAGTGTTGATTTCCCAAATAACCACTAATTATGGTGTTGATCTCTATGGCAAACCCAAATTGGCAGAGCTGTTGCGGGCTTTGGGGGACGTAAATGTGCCGTGGATTCGTATGCATTATGCCTATCCCACGGGTCTTACCCAGGAAGTGCTTAACGCGATTCGAGATACCCCCAATGTTTTACCTTACCTAGATTTACCTCTACAGCATTCTCACCCTGAGATTCTGCGAGCTATGAATCGTCCATGGCAAGGGCGTGTGAATGATGAAATCATTCAGCACTTAAAGACTGCTTTGCCTGGTGCGGTGCTGCGCACCACGTTCATCGTTGGTTTTCCCGGTGAAACAGATGCTCACTTTGAACATCTCAAAGCGTTCGTGCAGCGTCATGAGTTTGACCATGTCGGTGTATTTACCTTTTCTGCTGAAGAGGGGACTCCAGCAGCTACATTACCAAATCAAATTGATCCAGCAATTATGCATCAACGGCGGGAAGAGCTAATGCTGGCTCAACAAGAGATTTCTTTTAGGCGCAATCAAGCTCAGATTGGTCAAGTTGTGGATGTTTTAATCGAGCAAGAAAACCCAAGTCAAGGTGAATGCATTGGCCGTTCTGCTCGGTTTGCTCCTGATGTTGATGGCCTTGTGTATGTGCAAGGTTCGCCGCCTTTAGCTCAGATAGTACCTGTGCAAATTCACGGGGCTGATACCTATGACTTGTTCGGTACAGTCCTATCTGACGATGCCTCGGTTGCGGTCCAAGCGCCCGTAAGTGTTTCTCTTTGAAATTCCCGCCTGCACTCAATGACCTCAAAGGAGTCTAAATGACATTGTCTTTTGCTGACCTCGGGTTATCTGAACCCCAAGCGCAACATTTGGATGAACTTGGCTTTAAGGAGCCCACACCCATCCAGGCTCAAGCTATTCCACACATGCTTGCTGGGCATGATGTAGTGGGACTAGCCCAAACAGGCACTGGCAAAACAGCTGCCTTCTCCTTGCCGATCTTGGAACAGGTCAACATTAACAAGCGTTCTGTGCAAGCATTGGTGCTCACTCCAACCCGTGAACTTGCTATGCAGGTTTGCCAGGCAGTGCAAGGTCTCAAATACAACTCTCAGCTACGGGTATTACCCGTCTATGGTGGGCAGTCTATCGAACGCCAGCTTAGTCAGCTTCGCCGTGGTGTTCATATGGTTGTTGGTACACCAGGACGCGTGCTCGATTTGCTCAGCCGTGGGGCTCTAAGTTTTGAGCAACTGAGTTGGCTAGTGTTAGACGAGGCTGATGAAATGCTCAACATGGGCTTTATTCAGGATGTAGAAAACATCCTGAGTCATGCTCCAGCAGAGAGACAGACTGCCTTTTTCTCCGCTACTATGGAACCGGCAATTCGTGAGTTGGCGGCTAAGTTCTTAAAGTCGCCGGTGACGGTGACGGTTAAGTCTCAAAATACTGCACCTAAGCGCATTACTCAGCTAGCCTATGTAGTTCCCCCTGGTTGGAGTAAGCCACGGGCTTTGATGCCAATTTTAGAAATGGAAGATCCAGAGTCAGCGATTATTTTTGTGCGGACACGACGCACAGCAGCTGAACTGACTCGTCAATTACAGTTTGCAGGTCATAGTGTGGATGAATACCATGGTGACCTTAACCAAGCTCAGCGGGAGAGGCTGCTGCTACGCTTTAAGCAGGGCCAGGTACGTTGGGTAGTAGCTACTGACATTGCTGCTCGAGGCATTCATGTAGATAACCTGACCCATGTAATCAACTATGAGCTACCTGATAATCAGGACAGCTATGTTCATCGCATTGGTCGCACTGGGCGTGCCGGGCAAGAAGGGCGAGCTGTCTCCATTGTGCATCCTTTAGAGAAGTATCAGTTGCGGCAAATTGAGCGTCATCTGAAGCAGGAGCTAGCTTTTTGTAAGGTGCCAACTCGGGCAGAAATTGCTGCTCGCTCCCTAGAAAAACTACAGACTCAAGTTAAAGAAGCTGTTACCAGTGAGCGGCTGGCTTCCTTCTTGCCCATTGTCTCTCAACTCACTGAAGATTACGATCCTCACACAGTGGCAGCAGCGGCCTTGCAAATGGCCTATGACCAGACTCGCCCTGTTTGGATGCGGGGTGATAAGGAACAATACCTGGCTGAAGAAGAACCTCGTCGTCATCGTCATCGTCGTCATCGTCGTCGTCGAATTGAGACACCCGCATCGTAAAAAGACTTTACCAGACCAGTAAAAACTGGATAAAGTTATGCCCAATAAATTGATACCTCGCCTAAGATAGGCTTAAAGCCTGTTCTTGGTGGGGTGTCATACTATGTTGGTGATTCTGCTAGACAACCAGGTGATTCCGTCAGCATCTGTATGTGCCAGCTGCTTAATGGCAAATCAGAGCGGTCAACCTCGTTTTAATGATGGGAAGCTAGGCTGTGCCAGACAATTGGAGTCTGCTACACCACTGCCTCAGTATCAATGTCAGATGGGCTTTCGGTTGGCTAACATAGAGTCATTTCAACAGTGTGAGCATTAGCATCAAGCTACGCTATGCTGAGAGCGAGGTTTGCAAAAATCACTTGAGCATTATATGACTTGGCGTAGCACCACTGAAATTTCTGACAAGATATTAGGTTCTTTGCCTTATCTAATCGCTTTATTAGACGCTCTTCGAGTTGGCCCAACTCCTTGGGGGGCCTTTGTTAACTTGATTAGCAATTTCCCAGTGCTGGAGCCTGTTGCTACTATCCTTATTGCTCTTGTCGTACCAGTTGAGTTTCTCTATAGTCTGGTGCCGTTTGGTTTTGGTTCGATTGTTGTCTTCTTTGCACTATTTTTCTTTGTGGTGCGCAATCCCAATATCAGTCACTTCATTCGATTCAACACTTTATTGTCAATTCTGATTGGTTTTATGATTACCATCGGAAGCGTTATCCTGAGCCTGATCAACTTGCCAGGTTTAGGTTTAATTAGTGACACGCTCTATAATGTCTTGCTATTTGGTGGTCTTGCAGCTGTTATCTACTCCATCGCTCAGTGTGTGATGGGACGTTATCCTGAAATTCCTACCATTTCGGAAGCTGTGCATATACAACTTGGCCGCTTTTAAGACTTTGGTTTAGACCGAATGCTGGCAGCTCAAGACTCCTCTGACGGTTTTATCTGGCGATTTTAAATTTTTTAAATGGTGATGCCTTGCTGCTAATATGGAAGACCCTTGCTTGACATGCTTTTTTGTCAAGCCATTTAGTCCATAAGGAGCAGTATGAGCCATTTTTACGAAACCATGTATATTCTTCGGCCTGACATTAGTGATGAGGCCGTGGATAATACCATTGGTAAATACCAGGGCATGATTAAGGATAAGGGTGGTGAGGTATTAGAAACCCAACACCGAGGTAAGCGACGCCTAGCTTATGAAATCAATCGTTACCGTGAAGGGATCTATATTCAAATGAACTACCAAACTCCTGGGGATACTATTGCCCCTATGGAGCGCGATATGCGTTTGAGTGAGGATATCATTCGCTACTTAACGTTGGTGGTTGATGAGCCCCAAGAAGCTGAAGCTGATGAAGTTCCTCCTCAGGCTGCACCTCTAGGTTCCTAAGTCAGTAATTGGTTCGGTGGCCTTATTCTAAAAGCTAATTTCTTTAAGTGGTCGCAGCTATGACAAAAGGCTGCGGCCTCTTAGTTTGCAGGAAATTACAAACCTATAGAATAAAAACCTTGCATTTTGCGAAATTGATGCTAAATTTGTGGGCACTTAGGTGTTGGCTTCAATGCTTTTGAAGTTAGTAAACATTTTTTGTTCTGTTATTTAGGGTGTATTGGTGGGCTTTACTTTAACTAACGTTGAAATGTTTGGCTGCCAGCTTGTGCAATGTTTGCTGTTACACTTACGCTCAAATGATTTCGGTATGACTGCCAGTTTTCTCAAAACTAATCTGTGAGGAAATTTGTCATTGTGCTGGTCAATACTCTGAATCAATTGACGACAGTTTGAAAAGTTATCGTTACTACTGTTAGGAGTGATCTCGTGCCCCAATTGACTAAGTTGAAAGCGTCTGATTCCCAGGTAGAAATTGCTCGCTTGCAAGAAGAATTGCAAATGCGGGATCAGCTAGTCCAACAGCTATCCCAAGAATTGTTTCGCCTGGTAAAGGGGAATCAAGACTTTCTGCCATCGACGGATGTTTCTGAGCGTCATCAGGCTGAGGTCAGGGCTCTACGAGAACAGCTGCAAGGTGTAGAAACTCAGGTAGCGTTTTATCAAGAACAAATCGAGAGTCGAGATGAAGAGAATCATCAAATGCGGCAGACTGTTCAAGAGCTCACTGACCGTACTCGTATGCTTGAGCAGGTCGTTCAGGAATTACCGAAAATCTATAAGCAAAAGTTTGCTGAGCGTATGCTGGAGGTAAAAAATCGAGTTGCTCGTATTCAGCAAGAAAACCGTCAACTGAATGCTGAGTTGCAAAATGTTAGCTATCGGTTGGCTGTGAGAACTCGCCGTACTCAGCACTGTCTGGATTTACCTACATTCCCTCAGTCGATGTTAGGGGCTACACCTATGGCCAGTTTTTCCGAGGCTTAAGGGTTTCCGTAATCAATACTTTAACTTAGTCATTAGCCTTCCCGACTGGGAGGGTTTTTTATTTTTAGCCAGTGTTATGGGTATTACTTAGGATCTTTTTGGGTATTCATTTGTATAGAAATAGTTTCGCTAGAGGCTGTCTAGATGAAATTCAGTGGTTTGCATCACGTCAGCCCTCACACTTGTAAGAAAAATGAATAAAATAAACGAAAGATAAACTTGTATCTATGCACACTGTCCCATTGACGTTTGACTTCTTTTCCCTTGAAACGATCCAAACATTGGCTCAGGACTATGGCTATTGGGCCATTTTTTTTGGCATTATGCTCGAAAATATGGGACTACCTTTGCCGGGGGAAACAGTCACATTGGTAGGTGGATTTTTAGCGGGGAGTGAAGAGTTAGTCTATCGTTGGGTTTTATCGAGCGCGATCGCAGGTGCCGTTATTGGTGACAGCATGGGGTATTGGATTGGGTTTTACGGTGGTTGGCCATTGCTTTTAAAGTTGGGCACTTTCTTTCGTATTGATGAAGCTGCCCTCGCTAAAATTCGTGAGCAGTTTAGTCAAAATGCTGACAAAGCTGTGATTTTTGGCCGATTTGTAGCGTTGTTGCGTATTTTCGCAGGGCCTTTAGCAGGTATCGCTCGGATGCCTTACTGGAAATTTTTGTTGTGTAATTTGTTGGGAGCTAGCCTGTGGGGAACAGCGATGGTGAGCTTGGCCTTTTTTGTAGGCCGTTTGATTCCATTGGCTACCTTGGTGGGTTGGGTCACTCAATTTACAGTGGCAGCCCTGGTTCTGGTGACTATTTGGATTACGGTTTTATGGTGGTTAGAACGCCGTCAACATACGCCAGCCCCTGACTGATCCGCTAACTTACCTAGCTAACTATAGTTTCTAGACTTCCGTTTTAGGTGCATGCGCTGATGTTGCTTGAGTGTACCAGTGAAATAATTGGCACAGGCAACAGATGAGGTTTAGCCATGAGCGGCGTCGAAGTTATTATTTTTGGGGCAGGGCCAGCGGTTGGGTTACTCATTTCTTTTCTCGCTTGGCTGTTTGAAGGCTATGACACAGCTAATAGCGAGAATCCTCAAACTTATAACCATGACTGGATTTAATGCCTCAATTGATTTTGGTGACGGGGCCTGCCCGCTCTGGTAAAAGTGAATGGGCTGAGCATTGGGCTGAACAAACCCATAAGCACGTTATCTATGTGGCTACATCGACCGTGTCAGTCGATGATGTTGAGTGGCAACAGCGTATTGAGCAACACCGAGTTCGTCGTCCTGAGAGCTGGCAGACGTTAGAAACTCCGAAAAATTTGGCGAATGCTATCCAAACTGCTGAGGCTAATAGTTGTTTGTTAGTTGACTCTCTAGGGACTTGGTTAGCTAATTGTCTGGATGAAGATGATAGCTGCTGGCAAATGTCTGTCAATGAATTGTTAACAGCTTTGGACCTGGCTGTTTGTGATGTGATTTTAGTCGCGGAAGAAACAGGTTGGGGGATTGTGCCTGCCTATCCCTTGGGCCGTATATTTCGTGATCGTTTGGGATATTTGGTGCGTCGGATTGGTGCGATCGCAACCGAGTTTTATCTAGTGACAGGGGGGTATGCCCTTGATCTCAAACGTATAGGCACACCGCTACCACATAAACACTGAGGTAAAAACCTTGGGAGAACCCAATTATGTGGACACATCACAGACCTTGAAAATAGATTAATGTCTCAAGACTTATAAAAATCAGGCGTTAGGATGAAGCTGTGACAGTCACCGTGCTGTAGCAAAAGGTTATTTCACAGTGCGAGGTGGTCTATGGCGTCTCCTAACGAAGTAAAAATCTATCTGGCCTATTGGTTTCAGCTTGGCAAGCCTGTTCATATCAACAACCGGCAGATTACTCATCGTCCTAGTCCTGTATTAGAAGGCAATCAGTTTAGCCGTGCTTTTCAAGATTGTTGGCAAGCGATTATGTCCGTGGGTGGACGGGATTGTTATCTAGATGGCTCCCAAGAAACCATTGAGCAGTTGTTGTCACCCGCATGGGAAATCACTGACTGTGCCCGCTGTAGTATCCCGACAGCTATGCAGACTGTGATGCCTGTTGCTCAACTCTGCCCCTGCGGTGATATTGATACTTGGCCCAATAATGAGTTACCGGCTCCCCATATGCCGATCAACAATAATGAGCATTTTGGCAGGCTCAAAACACGGTTAGACGAATACCCCCGTGGTGAGCATCAGCTAAAACGTAATGTGAATGCTCAAAAAGCTGCCATCAACAACCAGCACAGCGCAAATTAGTTTTCTAAAGTTGTCTGTCTGATTAAGCTGTTGCCCGCTCCACATCATGGACATAGAAGTCGTGGGCCATAAGCGTATTCGGAAAAATTGCCTTGGCTTCTAAGAGTAAATCTTTGAGCTGAATTGTGTTGCCTGGGGCGTAGCGGGGACTAAAGTGGGTGAGAATCAACTGCTGTACTTGGGCAGCTAGGGCTACTTGGGCTGCCATAGTGGATGTGGAATGAAGACGCTGGTAGGCGAGTTCAGCATCTTGATGGGCAAAAGTGGATTCGTGGATGAGTACATTAGCGTGCTCTGATAATTCGATGGCGCGATCGCAAAAAATTGTATCGGTACAGTACACTATCTTTCTACCCTGAATGGTCTCACCGCATAGGTCAGAGCCGTTAATCATTCGACCGTCTGCCAAGGTAACCGCCTCACCGCGTTTGAGACGGCCATAAATGGGGCCAGGGGGGATGCCTAAGGCAGCTGCGCGCTTCACATCAAAATGACCGGTTCGATCTTTTTCTACGATCCGATAGCCAAAAGCAGGTACTCGATGCTCTAAACGTTGGCAGTAAACCGCAAATTCCCCATCATCCAATACCTTACCCGGTTCCACCGTATGCACTTTGATGGGATAAGAAAAATGAGTTTGCGAGTAGCGGCGACAGGCTTGCAAATACTCGTTTAACTTAGGCGGGCCATAGATATCAATGCGCGATACATTACCGGCTAAACCACAGCTAGCCAGCAGTCCCATCAGACCAAAAATGTGGTCCCCATGCATATGGGTGACGAAAATGCGCCGAATTTGGCTGGACTTTAGATCACTCTTAAGAAACTGGTGTTGGGTTCCTTCTCCACAATCAAGCAGCCATACTTCAGCGCGCTGAGGTAGGCGTAGCGCAACGCTTGACACATTGCGTGCCCTAGTGGGGACACCAGAACTAGTACCAAGAAACGTAATTTGCAAAGGAATATATGAAGGAGTGGGACAAGAAGATATGAGCTAGCAAACTTTCCTCATTATCCTTGACAAGGGTTGGGTTTGCGGAAGTCCTTACCGTGGAAGTGGCTACTGTGTTGAGACACATGGGATTGCTAGCTTTAATTACCCAGGTAATTTCCTATCTTTATCCATGGGTTTGATAAATAGTTCAGCCATTGAGTTTAGGATTTGTCAGCTGACTGAGATGCCATAAGCAGAGTTTTTAGGGCTCATATGTCAGGATTTCATGACTTTTTTGGTTCTTGCACTAACTTGATTTGATGGATGGACTCATTTGCTGTCAATCTTTGGGTAGTTTTACCGAGTAACGCCTACACAAACTTATTGCAATTTAGTAAAGATTCATCACAGAAAAAATTGTACTGATTGTTACAATGTCGTACGGAGATTGATTAGTTAGTGCACAACGCATTTTCAGCCACCTCCAAATGAGAGATAAACGCAAAGTCAAAAGACTTTTTGAATCGGTTCTGCTCTAGAGCCGATTTTTCTTTTGACGAATTATTATGAACTATTCTTAGTTTGACTTTCGATAAAAAACTCCTGTTGAACCGTCAACTCTCAGGTTGGGGGCTTTGAACTAAGGCCTGCTGTAGATATTTGATGAAGTAGTCGGTAGCGTGGTTAATCAAAGCAGGACGAATACGCTGCCGATAAGTGCGATGGAAGATGCTGCCTTTGATGACATCGCGTTTGATCAGTAGATAGGCGCGAATCCGTTCGTAAATACGTGTGCGTATTTGTTCGCCGTTGACAATAACCCCATTGGCCGAAATTTTGGCTCCAAACATGTCCACTAGGTAACGTTTGACTGTGCCAGAGTAGTTGAGCCAATTGGCCTCTAAGATGGCAGCTTTAACCGAGAGGCTAGGGTTTTCATACAGCAGTCGCCCAACAGCGAAGGCAACTAAGTCAGATGCATAGTCCTGTTCAGAAGCAAATTTCCCCAACAGTTCACTTAAGGTTTCTGGTTGATAGGTGGTGAGGCCATATTTATCGAGGTAGACCTCGATGGGTTGTGCCGTATCCCCAATGGCTGCCGTGTATTCGCGGCTGTCGTAACCATGGCCGGTCATTACTTTCGACGTGATCCAAAGAAATCCGTCGCTGAGGGTAGATGTGAGATTTCCTCCCCAGGTCTGATCTGATAAGGCTGCCATAAAATGGGCAAAATCAATGCTTTGACCCATGATCTCAACGGATTGGTCATCCAGCTCGCCTTTAACAAAGTCTGGGTTGCTACCTGCGACCATCTCCCAAAATGTATTGGCATAGGATGCTCGGGTATAGGCCCGTAAAGACCGCACTATTTGCAGTGAAGTCGCCTTGGGCCGCTGCTGTTGGTATTCATCGATAAACTGCAGCATTTTCTCCAAATTTGCGGCCATTGGTTTACTCTGCGAAGTTCATTATGAATGCTAGGGTAGCGTTAAATGATGGAGGCGTTGCTATGTGGGTGGCCTATGCTTTGCTTATTCCCAGGTTTGCAACATATCAGCCCACTTATTGAGCAGTTCACTAATTTGCGCTCGACGGGCTTCAAACGTAGCGGCTACCCAGATTAGGGCGATGCCAAGTAGGATGCCGATGGCCCAAAGCATACGACCGTCTGTGCTAATAAACAGTGCGATCGCACGCAATATTTGCAGACTAAAGGTGAGGGTGCCCACATATAGATAGGCGCGTACTCGAGTGAATAAGCCCAGGCCGATAAAGCCAAAACTAATCAATAGACTCAGGCTAATAAAGAGAGCTGACGTGGTTTCAGCTTGAAAAATCGCGGTTAGTCCTATTAATAATGTGGCCAAACTCCGTAGGCGATGGCGTTCTTCGCGAGCGGAAACCAGTTGCCAACGGGGGTCGATTTCTAGAATGTACAGCGTTGATACTCCAATCATGGTGCCTAGCCAAAGGGGGGTGAGCCATGCTTGGTCGAAAAGATAGCGGAGTAAGGCCCAGTTCAGTAGCCCCAGACTTAAATAGCTGAGGCGTACAGCCCGCAGTTGTTTAGCCATCGCTGCATAAAAGGCTCCTATCAGCAGCAGGCTTTGGGTTGTGATGGTCGTTATGCTTAGGAGCGTAGCTAAAACCGGCCAAACAAGGGCTATCCGCTGCCATGGGCGCATCGGCCACCCCCAGCGCTGCCAGGGGAGGCGATAGGCTATCAAGCTGAAAAGACAGGCGAATAAAGCACCCCAGCCGCGCAATAAAGTCAGGTGTGATAGGAGATGGTCTACGCCATAGGAGACAGCGATAGTGGCAATCACCAGACCGCTCCAGGTCCATTGTCTGTAGCTGTGATGATTGCCATTGAGCTGAACAATGTGCCCACTTTTGGCATTAGTGGCATAGGCCGGAAACCAACGAGAATTACCTCTTAACAACGCGTAGAGAGTCAGAAAGCAGGAGGTACTCAACCAAAGCCAGACGCCTAACTGACTGTGCCCGTTGATCATGGCCAGAGCTGCTAGCATGACGGACAACAGCCAATGGAGTAAGGAGCCTGTTGCAATTTCAGATGTTGTTAACTTGCTGTAGCGCTGAATCCAGCGATCGCCTAGGAGGTATAGGGGTGCGATCGCACTACCCACTAAAGCCAACAGCGTCAACCCATCTCCTGGTTCTCCACCACTGGCCTGTAGCATTTGATAGACAACTAGCTCATAGGTGCCTAAAGAAAGCAGCCCAAGACCGCCATAACCTAAAGGTCGTAGATCTGTCTGCCGTCTGCCAATGGCGAGAACCACAATGCCAACAACGAATGAATAGACGCCTGTTATTGCTGTGAAGTTCAGATGGCTAAGGACTAGCCCTAAAGCACCGTAAGCCAGTGGAATGTAGTGCCAGCTCGATGGGTAATTACGCTGATGTTTCGCGACATAGATACTCCCCAGCATCTGGGTGCCTAGCCCTAATGCCATCATGGCTGTAGCCAGCATCTGGGGCTTCATCTCCTGATGCCATAGGGTTAGACCCATGGCTACGAGGAGACCCACTCCATGGGAGACTTCCCAGTAGTCTAGATTGCTCAGCCGCCGCTCAGTGAAAAACCTGGCCAATATGAGGACCATGGCTGCTGCACCATATTGCAGCAATGTGGCGACATCCGGTGATATTGCTTGGGCCTCAGCAAATGGATAATTTAGGCTGTAGCTCAGCACCATGATCAGTGTGAGGTCAAAACTTAAGGCAACTGCTAATGCTCGACTCCAGCCATAACTGGCGTTGCCATAGACCCGTAGCAAAGGTTGGGCCTGGTGCTTGAGCTGTCGAGCCAAAATGCTAAGGCCTCCAGAAAACAGAGCGATCACTAAAAATAGCGAGGCAACATTCTCGGGCCATACTTTTGGCATCAGCCACAACCAGATGGCAGCTGCGTGCCCGCCCCCCAGGGCAAAGCCGATGGTTATGACTGGTAGAAATGTCTGTGTAGGCCAGCGCTGACTATGGAGATACAGCAGTCCAGCCCCGGTGAACAAGGCAACCGTTGCCATGGGCCAGGAGCTAATGAGTAATATCTGGCTGCCTAAAGCAAGGACCGTCAGCGCTGTGGTGACCAGCTGTGGTTGGGCTACGAGCTGGCGTCGGTATGCCAACCACGTTAATAGCCCCGGCACAACTAACCAGCTCAAGTTAATCCAGCTGCCCCAGTTATCTAGCAAAAGACTATAGGCAATGATGCTTAGACCTATGCCCAAATACCACGATGACTGTCGCCATTGGGGATAACGGTGGCTAGCAACACTGGCGATCCATTCCACCGTCATCAGGCTTAAGAAAACTAAAGCGCCCTGCCACCGGTTCCAATAGCCAAACCAACCGCTAATCACATAGAGACCACTGATCACGGTTGCCAGTGCTGAAATGTGTGTGCAATAAATCAACCAATTGGTTGCATGGCGTCGCAGGCGAGTAATGGCACCTAACGTGAGTGTTTGCCCGAGCAAACTCATCATCAACAAAAATGATTGAGCTTGGGGGACTATTAACAGGACTAATAGTGGGCTGAGTCCCATGGCTAGGTTTTCAGTCAGTTGAGCCCAAGCAGTGTGTTCTTTTTGCCGAAATCTCTTGGCTCCCACCACCATCAGGCCAACATAGCCATAAAGCCATAGGCCTGAAAACTCGATCGTGCTGACGGGGTCCTGGCTAAGGCTGCCAACTGCCAAAAGTATTGTCTGCCGCAGGGGACCAGGCAAGGTTAACCAAACCAAACCACAGGCTTGTAATCCCACTAACCAAAGTCTCGATAGGGTACGTAGCTGGTCTCGTTCTTGGGTGTGTTGTCCCAGCTGTTCTAGTAATAGCCAGATGGCGAGTCCACTGATACCCAGGGCCTGTAGTGGATATGGCATGACAGAAACAAGCCAGCCCAGTAGCATTAATCCGGCTCCTAACTGGGGCCACAGGGGATATCGTTGATAAAGCCTGCGCAGTACCCAGCCGCAGAGGCCCATGGCCAGGCCCAACTGGGCTATGGGTATTTGGGCAATCCATACGCTGCGTACTAGAAGAATGAGGAGTGCGATCGCAACTAAAATTCCTTGAGGTTGAGATTCCGCCTCACGATCTTCACCCGTCTCCTCAGCCGTTATCTTTGGCATGCCCCAGACCAGGCTGATTGCACTGCTCAAGGTGCCCACATAGGTGGCGATCAGAGGCCAGGTCGCGAATCCCCATCCCCAATGCAACCAACTTAGGCCCAATACGGTTAACCCGATCATTCTTTGTGGGGCTAACACCAGGGTTAATATACTCAAGCCAATACTCGCTACAATGGCCAGCCCTGCTGTCGTATTGATTAACCCTGAGGTGTCTATCATCCACATATTTAGGGGAATCAAGAGCAGCGTTGTCGCCTTTAGCATTTGGGCCGTCGTCTGTAGTTTGGCCTGACCTGCTGCCCAGTGACTTGCCCCCCCAAAGGCCAGGGTATACACCAACAAAATGCTGTATTGGCCAACGATGGAAAAGGATTGCCATTGGCTGGCTACCAACACCCCAGACGATACCACCACCAAAAATACGCCCAAAAACAGCAGCCATAGCACGCTGACCTCTGCCAAAAATGACTGCACTAGATGGGACTTGAAGCGTGAAAAGAATGGCTGACCTGTAGCCGTCGGGACCTCAGTCAGAGTTTCAGGAGGGGCTGTCTCTGATCTCCTTACCTCAGTATTGACCTCGACAGATTTCTGCTGCACTGCCGTAGGTGCTTTATGGGCAATGGGTAAAGGACTGCATAACTTGCGGCCAAGACTGATGACCTGTGCTTCCGATAACAATCCCAACTCTATCCAGCGATCTAATTCCTGCAAAAGATGGACATTAGCCGCTTCATTTTCTAAATCAATCGGAATTTTCAGCCACATACCACGCTCCACAGGTTAGATGCTAATAGCGCTACACATATTGATTGTGGCTAGTTCATTTATCAACGCCCATGAGTGTTACGAAGTGTAGGTGGTGTGTGACCAAACCTATGTACTTAGACGCATTGCATCGAAGTGAGCCGAAGTTGACTAAAGACGGGTTCTTCAGACCCATTAGCTATGGCGTGTTACCCCCTGCCGAAGCTGTCGATTGTTAAGTAAGTTAACGTTCTGCTTGTTTGTACTTAACAAAACTGTTGCATTCACCATGTTTGGTTAGCTTCTATGAGAGTATTGGGCTCAGATGCAGCTAGTTCCTGTTAAAGGGGCTAGTGGGTCATGTCGTTGTGGCTGCCTCTCTAAAAATGGTGGCTGTGAAGGATTGTTATCCTTGGCGATTTGGCTGGCGTTATAAATTCGAATTTCCCGTCTTACGACTGTCCATTACATAGGAAGACGTTCTTATGGCAACTAGTTTTGCAAGCGCAACTGGAGCTCCCGAAGTGGGTGACGTTGCGACTCCGATTAACTCCTCTGCGGTTGCACGTACTTACATTAATAATTTGCCTGCCTACCGCGCAGGTTTGTCTCCGTTTAGCCGCGGCTTAGAAGTGGGCGTTGCTCACGGCTACTGGTTCTACGGTCCCTTTGCTGTTCTTGGCCCACTACGTGCCAGTGACTACAGCGCTGTGGCTGGTGTGATTGCAGCAATTAGCTTCGTCTTTATTTTGACTGTAGCTATTTCTATTTACAGCGCTACTAGCCCCGATGGTCCCGAGGGTACATTGACTACTCCTAATCCTCCTGAGGCGTTTTCTAATCGCGAAGGCTGGAGCAACTTTGCTAGCGGCTTCTTAGTAGGCGGTTGCAGCGGTGCATTCTTCGCTTATCTACTTTGCCAAACTCCTCACCTGCTACCTTTGCAGGAAATTGCTGGTGGTATCTGGTCCTCATAACTTTAGTTTTGAGTTGAGTAAGATATCAGATTCTGAAGCTTGCTGAACTAGATTAGATAACGTTGAAAGCGCTTCCATGTTATGGGGGCGCTTTTGCTTTCTAGAGCAACGGCTTTCTTGGAGCCAAATTATTTGAATCTCAATGTTTAAAGCATAAACAGTCAATTTAAAATACTCAGCTAGCTGAGAAGAGCAAAGCTCTACAAGACTCAACACTCAAAATTCTCCATTTCCATGGATCTCTTTGAGCAACATCGCCAGACACTAATCGAAGCGGAAGCACCATTGGCTGCCCGGATGCGTCCTCGTAATTTGGATGAATACGTGGGGCAGGGTGCCATTGTGGGGCCAGGTCGTCTGCTGCGTCGGGCTATCCAGGCGGATCAGCTATCGTCGTTGTTGTTTTATGGGCCACCGGGGACAGGCAAGACGACCCTGGCTCAGGTGATTGCCAACACCACCAAAGCCCACTTTATTGCCATTAATGCCGTGTTGGCTGGGGTGAAAGATATTCGGAGTGCGATCTCAACTGCCCAAGACCTTCGCGGCCAGCACGGTCAGCGCACCATCCTCTTTGTCGACGAAGTTCACCGATTCAACAAATCCCAACAAGATGCCCTCTTACCCTGGGTAGAAAACGGCACCGTTATTCTAATTGGGGCGACTACTGAGAACCCCTACTTTGAGGTGAATAAAGCTTTAGTCAGTCGGTCGCGGGTGTTTCAGCTAAAGTCTCTGGAACCCGATGATTTACGGCAGATTGTTCACCAAACGCTGACTGATAAAGAACGGGGCTATGGAGATCGCACCATCCAAATCGACGAAGATGCCTTAGATCACCTGGTTAATGTCGCCAATGGCGATGCCCGTGCCCTGCTCAATGCCCTAGAACTAGCGGTCGAAACTACGCCTGAGGTAAGCATCTCTTTAGCTGTTGCCGAAGAATCAATTCAGCGACGAGCCGTCCTCTATGACAAAGAGGGGGATGCGCACTTCGATACCATTAGTGCCTTTATCAAAAGCATGCGCGGCTCTGACCCCGATGCCACCCTCTATTGGTTGGCCCGCATGGTTTATGCCGGTGAAGATCCCCGCTACATTTTTCGTCGTATGGTGATTTTTGCTGGAGAAGATATAGGTCTGGCAGATCCTAATGCAATGGTGGTGGCCAATAGCTGTGCCCAGGCGTTTGACCGAGTGGGTATGCCAGAAGGGCGCTATCCGCTGGCTCAAGCGGCGCTTTATCTAGCTACCTGTCCCAAGTCCAACAGTGTCATGGGCTTTTTTGATGCCTTAGCCACGGTGGAAAAGGAACGGGAAGCCGATGTGCCCAATCCCTTGCGAGATGCAAATCGGGATAAGAAAGAATTTGGTCATGGTCAGGGATATCTGTATCCCCATGCGTATCGCGATCATTGGGTGGAGCAGCAATATTTACCCACAGGTCTCCAGGGCAAAGTGTTTTTCCAACCGTCGAATCAGGGTTATGAAGATACTATTCGTCTAGAGGTTGCCCGTAAACGAGAGGCTCAGCTAGCAGCGGTGATGGAGGCGGATTTGCCCGAAGTGCTGACATTTGGGCCGACGGATCAGGGGCAAGAGCAATGGTTGCAAAGGACTTTGGGCAATGCAGGGGAGCAGTTGAGGGCGGTGTGCGATCGCATCTACTCCACACTAAAGCCTCAACGCCACCACGTTTTGCTGGACCTCAATGCCGGCCTTTTAACCTGGGAGGCTCTACGCCAGGTGCCCGAAGGTGGAGTGTATGCCTGTACCTCTACTCCTGAAACCTATGCTGCTCTGAGCGAACAAGCTGAGGCACTGACAGCGTTAGCTCGACCTACATTTCTATCGACACCGCTGCATACATTAGCTAAAACCCTAGCGACTCAAGCATCAGGTATTTTGTTTGATGGCATTGTGGGGCGTAATGCCTTGAAATCCTTGCCCAACCAACAGCAAGTGCTCAATCAATTGGCTGATTACCTTGCTCCTAACGGGTATATGGTGCTGGCTGAAACGATTCCCTTCCGCACGTTACGGCTGTATTCCCTACTGACTCATCAGAGCATATCGCCTAAATTATTCCAAAGGCTACAACAGGCTGAAGACGATCTCTACACTAGTGATTGTCAGAAATATTGGGATATAGATGCGGTGACTACATGGTTTGAGAACACGCCGCTGATGCCGACTGTTGAGCTAATAGAACTCCAAACTGAGTTACCCATTACCTCTCAAATAAAAGCTCGATGGTTTAATACTGAGTCCCATTATATGACCCATTTAGCTAAGGCTTTGAGCGAACAAAACTTGGAGATCGTGAGACAGGCATTTACAAGACAGCTGCAATCTCAGTCTTCGATTTCTTGGCAGATCAATATTGCCCTAATCAAAGCTACAAAAAAGAGTCAACTATAGTGATGTTTGCTCCCTGACTGTGATCTCAAAATCTCATCAACGATTCTGGTCTTCAAACGAATCCACAATTAAGCTTTCAAGAGCTGTTTGGAGATCCTTGGTCAATGCTGACACTGCCTTACGTCGGCTTTGTTTGTAATCATCCCAGCGCTCACTGACACAAATGGGTTCTCCAACTATTACCTGAGCTTCTCGCTTACCTAAAGAAGGCCTCGGAAAGGGTGTTTTCCCCTGGAGTCGAGTGACCATATCAGTCATCAATAAAACAGTTTCGGCAAAGCGATCGGCTGTGGGTTTTTCTAAGACATAGCGGCCTGTTACTGCCACAAAACTTTCCACAAGACGCATATGCCACATACGTAAGTCCGCCTCTTCCGCAATCCGATCGGCTAGTCCTCGTTCCACTGAAGACAACGCCGCTTCATTACGTAAGTCTTCGCGAAAAATACGTTCCCAGCCAGCTTGTTCCAAACGGCGACAACGATCAATCACAGAGCCTTTGGGCCGCAAATTAAAATACTTTTCTGCTACTGCTAATGCACCATTGAGCAAGTGTTCTAACCGTAAAGCCAGCTGTGCATTGGCATCTTTAGCTTCTGGAGTATCGAGTTGTTCTAGGCCATAGATTTGGTAATAGTAGCTCTCCATCAAGCTGAGTAAATGTTCAGCTAAGCGGTAGAGACGGCCATAGAGATTGGTAATTTGAGCTGTGGGTAGTTCCACAGGTGGGACAAATTTTTCATCAGTACTCGATAAGCCACTGTAAAGTTCTAATTGGCTTAACAGCTCGTCAATAGCATCCCACGGCGGATTGATGTATCGATACTGGATTCCCAATGGCACGATATAAACCGGTTCAGACCGCTGGGATTTTGCCAGATCCTCCACACACCAAAAAGCCAGTTGGGGTACCCCCGGTTCTAGAGGGCTGACAATTTCGTTATGGCCATTATTGCCCCCTTCTGGAGCGGCTGCTAAGGGAAATTTCCCATTTACCAAAAGCTTCCGTGCGGCTTTTAGGGCGACTAAATCTAACTTACCGCGTTGAATGGACACCCCCCCCAAGTGAGAACATAGCCAGCCAACCCACTTCCCTGCCCATAGGGGAATGCCCCGGTCATAGATAAAGTGGCTGTGCACAGGCTGCAGTTTTTTTCCCATTTGGACAGCCGATTGTGGCACTGCTTTCCACAGCAAATGTGCCATGCCATAGGCATCTTCAGGAGCAGGATGCCGGAAAGCCAGAATCAATCTGCTATGCCCTGCCTGAAATTCTGCGTAGTGCTTGGCGAGAACCCCGGCATTATTGACCTTGATGTTTACGAGATCAGTTTGCCAACGCATCCAGCCTGGCAAGGCTACTCGCACAAAACGTCGCACCCATGGATTAAAGCGTTCGGGAATAAAATCTAGGGGGGGTTGAGCACGGATGATGGCACTGATCACAGCAGGAACTCTCCAGAAAATAGCAGGGAAAATAAAGCTGCTTAATAATTACTTAATAGGTACAGTTAATTTAAGCTGTGTCATGACGATATTAAGGGGATGTGATGGTTTCTACACTGTCTACTTTCAAGACGCTGAAACCCCTATGAGTACAGCTTTACGGATTCAGGACTGCATATACCAATCTTGGGGGATTTTAATATTTACTTGTGGCTTTTAAAGCTTCCATAAAACGGTATCCGCCAAATTACTTATTTTGAAAGCACAGGCTTTAATAAACAAAAGATATAAAGAAGGCAATACCTTTGATAGGTTCATATCCTATACATAGAATTGCTGAGCACCTGTAGAGAAAGTTCTAAAACTATACTTAAGTATATTTAGGACTTTATGTATGTCCCACCACCGTTGTAGCTAGATTTTTTTAGAGATTTTCTCAATCTTAGACAATGAGGGTATTGCTACAGGTGAGCAGCAATTTTTCATTAGCTGACTTTAAAATCTATTTTTCTACCTCATTAATGATTTCTCAATTCTTTGGGAAATTCATATGTGAATCTACTGAATTAGGGTGACAATCGACCGCACTTATAGCCTCTTGCTGTTAAGTTGTTTAGTCATTGTCCATGTCCACGCTTAGAGCTTTCCTATCCGATAACCAGGCAGTTAAAGAAACAGCTGGTGATCTTATCAGCAAAAATGTTTTATCACTTCCTTGGGATGCGCTGTTTAATAATGTTAAAAATGATTTTGAAACGGCTAATGTAATTGCCGACTCTATCTTGACAGTTAAAGAACGCTGTCAAAATACACCTTTTTACGTTCAGGCGATCATCGCTAATTCTTCTGTATTTTTAGTCTCTAATACGGGCAGTTCTGAAACTTTAAATCTCACCCATGTGGGTGCATGTTGGCTATTAGGAAAATCCGTAACCTGCGCATTGCCAGTCGGCAATGCAACTGTTGCTCCATGTCATGCAGTGATTCGCCATACCCCTGAGTCTGGTTTTTTCATTGCTGATGTTGGTAGTCAATCAGGGACCCGTTTAAATTGTCGTCGTCTTGTTCCTCAAAAACGTCAGGCCCTTAGGGACGGCGACATGATTGAGTTGGGAGACCTGGTGGTAGAATTCTTTGTCGATAATTTTGATTGCATAGAAGATCCGCTAGATGGCCACGAAATCACCTACACAGGGTTTGAGGTAACCTACACCGGTATGGAAACATATCCAGGAAACTGATATGGGGCAAAACTAAAAGGTGTAGCCATGACTATGTGCGCTGATATTGGCCACCAGGTAATTGGACGATAACACCAGCGAGTTCTAACTGTAGTAAGCCACCCAGCAGGGCACTTGTGTCTAGCTGGGTGGTTTCTACTAGGTTATCCAGGCTGACCGGTTCCTCAGGAATCATCTGCAAAATATGCTGTAGGTTTTTATCCAGTGTTACCTCCGGTGCAGACTTTGCCGGTTCAGGTGCTGATGTATCTGGCTGAGTGTTTATAAAATGCCTGTTTTCATTGCCACCCTGGTTGTTACGGTCGTTTTGATGGGTCATATTTTTATGAGCCATATCTGAATTGGGAACGCCAATATTGAGCAGATCTTTGATCAGCTGGTCTTCACCCATGATGATGGCTGCTCCAGTATTGATGAGGACTAAGCAACCTCGACAGGTGGGATTATCTAGACCGTCAGGTAATGCGTAGACATGACGACCATAGTCATTGGCTAAATAAGCTGTAATCAGTGCACCTGAGCGTTCTGGGGCTTCGGTAACCAAGGTGGCATGACTAAGGCCAGCAATGATGCGGTTGCGTCGTGGAAAGTGACTACGATCAGGCGGCGTTCCGTTGGGGTATTCGCTCACGATCAAGCCGGTTTCTAAGATGCGTTGGTAAATTTGAGCGTTGCTACGGGGATAGATGACATCTACACCAGTGCCAAGTACGGCTATGGTTTGGCCGTCGTTATTTAGACAGCTTTGATGGGCATGGGTGTCAATGCCAGTGGCCATGCCAGAAACAATGGTGATTTGCCGTTGACTCAAGCGACGACTTAAGCGTTGGGTCCAACGACGTCCGTAGGGACTAGGGTGGCGAGTTCCGACAATGCTTATGGTGATAGGATTTGTGCAAGCATTAGGCCTGAGAGGACCGCGATAGTAAAGCACGGGAGGTGGGTCTGGAATTTCCCACAGTAGACTGGGATAGTCAGAGTCAGCTGGTGTCCAAAAGTCGGGGTATTGTGATTCGTGCTTGTCTAATAGTTCTTGGGGGTTGAGATGCGATCGCATCTCCCTAATCCGATCCGCTGTGATCAAACCAATGCCTGCCACAGCAAGCAGGTCAACTGGGTCAGCCTGCCAGGCTAATTCCAGTGACCCAAACTGCTCATGCAGCCGCTTTATCAACACTGGCCCGACATCCTTAACCCGTGACCAAGCCAGCCAATATGCTCGTTCCAACCTAGCATCCCCGTTGTTTCAACGGTTCTAGGATGCCCATGAATAACCCTAATATAGGAGCAAAATCATAGAGGCGTTCCATGGAACGCCCTTACCTGTATGGGCAATGCCCCTAGATGTTTGCCTGACGCTTCTGTTTGAGGTGCTCAAAGACACTTTTGTCGCCAATGTCAGGTGGGATTGGCTGCATTAGTTTACGTAGGGCAAAGATGACAAACAACACTGCCCAAGCGATCAGTAACCCCTGACCTATATGACTGGGCATAGCCTGTGCCATGTGGGTCAACAGCAAGCTAGGAACTAGGGGCACCAGAAATTTTGTTTCAAGTCGATTAAAACAAAAGGCTTCTTTGATAAAGATGCCGGTCATGGCTGCAAAGGTAAACCCTATGCCCAAAATCGACAAAGGCTGTTCATACGCTGTCAGGGCTAATGGTCCCGGTACACCTATGGCAATGCCCAGGCTGGCTAGGCCTCCTGCTAACCACAACCCCTGTAATGCCTGATGTAGCGGTTTTAGATAAATATGAATGAACCAAAGACTAATGCCCAGACCTAACCACATGGTTAAGTAACATCCAGAAATAGTCCAAAGTAGCCCGGTGCTACCATTGCCTAGGCGCAGCAACATAACCCCCAAGGCAAAACTGAAAGCGGCTATGGCTAAACCACAGCGGTAAATCACGACCTCGCGTCGATCGTCCGCAGTGATGACAAACGGGCCAAATTGACCCTCATAGGTTTCTAGACTCGTGTCTGACGGTGCAGTTACCATAACTACCTCCTGATATGGATTTAATCCATGTGAGTGCTATCTCTCATCAAGGTGTGAAGGAGAGCGGTAACTCAATCGTAAAACACGTCTGATCATCTTCACTCCTAACTGTAATAACTCCGTTAATGTGTTCCACCAGCTTTTGGACTAATGCTAGGCCCAATCCGGTTCCTCCCTGTTTCCAGGGGTCGGCGCTAGGCACCCGATAAAACTTGTCAAAAATACGTGGCAGTGCATCCTGGGGAATTTCCACCCCTGTATTTACGAGGGCAAGTTTTAAGATGTCGTCCTTCATCTGCACTACGGAAAGTGTGATTTCACCCCCGGGAGGGGTATATTTGCACGCGTTGTTTAGAAGTTCGGCCCAAATGCGATCGAGGCTCGACAAGTCTGACTTCAATAGGGGAATATTCTCCGCAATGGTCACTTGCAGCTGTTGCTGACGACTGGCAGCACGTTCTTGAAAACTACTGACCAAAGCAGGGAGCCATTCGTTGATTTGGATCGTTTGTAGTGCTAAATCGTGGTTGCCCACGTCCAAACGCTGTAGGTCTAGTAAATCGTTGATCAAACTAATTTCCCGTTCACACTCTTCTTTGAGAATGCGATAGTAGCGGGCAATGCGACCTTGCTTTGCATCGGGGTTGGTCAGTTCATGCTCCAACCCTAGTTCTTGGGTGAGGGTGACTCCGAGCAGCTGTAGAGCCACACGCATACTGGTGACGGGTGTGCGCAGCTCGTGGGAAACGGTGCTGAGAAAGTCATCCTTGAGGTTATTGACTTGCTCTAGTTCACGTACCTGGGATTGGGATTCTTGATAAAGCCGTGCCTGGCGAATGGCAATGGCACATTGGTTAGCCACCTGTTGCACGAGGCGAATTTCATATTCGCTAAAGCCGTGTTCTTTATCGTTAATCAGCCATAGATCGCCGAGGACACCCCGGTCATCAAAAATTGAGCAGGCTAACATCGACACCAGGCCCCGTACTGGGTTAGGGGCAATGGAGCAAAACTGAAAGTATTGGCCTTCGAGCAGCTGATGATAAACCTCCGGAAAGGCTTCCATTTGGGAGACGCGCCCCCGGTCGGATGGCAGGGTGGTGTACTCGTAATAAATGGTGGAGGTGCCCTGCTCTAGATCATACAGAGAGGTATTGGAACCTCTAACGTTGAGGGCTTCCGTGATTTCTTGTACGGCTGTTTGTAAAATTTGTTTCTCGTCCAGGCTGTCCCGTACCCGGTCAGTAATCCGTTTTAAGGTGGCCTCAAATTCTGTTAGTTGATCTAGAGCGCTGTCACGTTCTTCGAGTTGTTGCTGTAAGTCAGTGTTAAGGTGGCGAAGCTGAACCAACTCACTGATGTCTTGGAGGGTATTTATAAGGACTAGACCATTTGGGGTTTGTAAGAGGGCACGCTCCCCTGAAAACTGGTGCTTGCCATGGCAGGTATTCAGGTAAATCGTTTGCTCAGCAACTGTGCCTGTGGTGAAGAAGCTGGCGTCTTGCGATCGCAACAAATCTGCATCAACTACTGCTGTCACGTCATGGTCCAGGCAACCTTTAATGCTCTCTAGGGATACATTCAGCAACTGGCAACAGGCCGTATTTGCAAACAACCATCGATGATCTTGGCTTTTGACGTAGATAGGTGCGGCAACAGCATTTAAGGCGCTGGTTACTACGCCGAGCAAATTTGGGGTATCAACATTTGAAGCGACAGATAAACTCATTTCACCAATGCAATGAGTGAACGTGATGTGTTCCCTAACTATGCCCCGATTTTTCAGAAAAGAGCTAACGGTGTATCGCTAAGTCAGCCCTTTTCCGTTAAATCAGTGATTATACGTAGGTTATGGCGAATGAAATGAACGTTGCCTATGCCCCTGTAGAATTCTAGAGTTTGTTTCTTGTTTGATGCTATGGGTTCTGTTCCCACTGACTATTCCATCACTGGTTTGTTAAGTCCTAACATTGATTGGCAAACGCTCAGCTACCCCACTCTCAAGCTGGGGATTTTAGCATCTGGTAACGGCAGCAATTTTGAGGCCATTATGGACGCCATTGAGGACTCACGGCTCAATGCCAAGGTTAATGTTGTCGTTTGTAACAACCCCGGTGCGAACGTTCTGGAGCGAGCGGCTAAATGGTCGATCCCTACGGTTCTTCTAAATCATCGTGAGTTTGCGTCTCGCGAAGTGCTGGATCAGGCCATTGTCGATACCCTTGTCCAACATGATGTCGGCTGGGTGATTATGGCAGGCTGGATGCGGCGGGTAACGCAACACCTAATTGATGCTTTTAGTGGACGTTTGCTCAATATTCATCCCAGTTTATTGCCCAGTTTTCCGGGTCTCCATGCGGTACAGCAGGCCTTAGATGCAGGGGTTCAGCTGGCGGGCTGTACAGTACATTATGTAGAGCTAGCAGTCGACAGCGGTCCCATAATTATGCAAGCAGCTGTGCCCGTGCTGGCTGGTGACACTGAAGCAAGTCTCCAATCTCGTATTCAGGTACAAGAGCATCGGATTTATCCAGCTGCCATAGCCTTAGCAGCCCATGCTCATTTCACAAAAACTAGTTGAGTGAGGTTGAGCAGTGCGACAACCAGTTGTTTAAGTGGCTCTTTAATCGAAAATCCATGTGATCTAGATAACCTTTGATCCGGAAGTTGAGCTGAGAAGGGCGAATGTATAAACAGTTACCCACTCACCCAGCTTTTACGATGTTCAACACCTCTCAATTTGTTGGCAAGGATCTAGAAGTTTTGGTGCGCACAGCACTTACCCATGGTGAATTGGCCCCTGGTATTGCCTTAGCGGTTGAGCGTTATCGCTCAAAATCCAGTCTGACAGTGGTAGAACAACGACAATTACAAATTTTGGACAGTGCGATCTCAGATGGTTGTGTTGTAGCTGTACAAGTACAATCAGCTAAACGCTAGTCCCAAGACTGTACTAGCTTTCTCAGAGGCATGTGGTCATCTATAGTAGTGATTAGGGCCGCTATATGGCTGCTCGACTGCTGCTTCTTGAAACATCATGCGCTTGAGTTCGATATTTCATCGCTGCCGCTGGATAGTTGTGGTTGCGATCGCGTTAGCTATTAATCTATCAATTGCGGCACCAGCCAGTGCTACCGGGATCTATGACATGCCCATTAGTCCTAATGCCGACAACTGGGTCTTAGATGACGCCAAGCAAATCACTCGGCTTAACGAAAGTAATCTGAACAAAGACCTGAAGAAACTAGCAACTGAAACCGGTCAAGAGGTTCGCTATGTCACCATTCATCGTTTGGACTATGGTGAAACGGCTCAAAGTTTTGCTGAGCAAATTTTTGCTCGTTGGTTTCCTTCTCCAGAAGCAGGTGCAAATCAAACTGTGATTGTTCTGGATGATGTCACCAATACCATTGGCATTAAATCCGGTGAAGAAACAGCTGCTTTACTTCCTGAAGAGATTTCCGAAAGCATCACGAAGGAAACAATGAAAGCACCGTTAATTAAAAGCAACAGTTACAACCGAGCATTTGGTGATGCCACCGTACGCTTAGCTGCTATATTAACGGGCGATCCTGACCCTGGCCCTCCCGTGATCGAAGAAACCATCAATGTGGAAGGTACCTTTGCCACTGCTGAGGAAACTGAGGAAAATCGCACCAGCTCAACTTGGATCGTTGTGGTTCTACTGATCTTGGCTACGGTCATTCCTATGGCCACTTATTACTGGTATCAGTCTATGGGTGGATAAGTCTGCGCTAATGTTTAGTGGCCTCTGGCTAATAAGTGTTTATAAGAAAAAGCGACCCAAAATTGGGTCGCTTTTTCTTATCTCAAACTATGCATAAACTGCTTCTAAAGCATCGCTAGTAACCCCCTGAAGGAGGCCTTCAGTGATGGCCATGTGCAGCATCAAATCAACTACACGGTTGGAGTAGCCCCACTCATTGTCGTACCAAGTGATCAGCTTGAAGAAATTGGGGTTAAGTTCAATACCAGCGCCTGCATCAAAAATGCTAGAGCGCGGATCACCCACAAAATCAGTTGAAACAACGGGATCTTCTGTATAGCCTAAGACCCCACGTAACCCGTTGTTAGATGCCGCTTTCATGGCATCGCAGATTTCACGATAGTTAGTGGCCTTTTCAGTTCGAACGGTCAAATCAACCACCGATACATCAGGCGTGGGTACCCGTAACGCCATACCTGTTAGTTTACCTGTTAGCTCTGGGAGCACCAGGGTAACCGCCTTCGCGGCACCTGTGGATGCGGGAATAATGTTCTGAGCTGCACCACGACCACTGCGCAAACTCTTCTTGTTCGGGCTATCCACGGTGGATTGAGTCGCTGTAGATGCATGCACTGTAGTCATCAGACCTTCAGCGAAGCCAAAATGCTCGTGGATCACTTTGGCTACAGGCGCTAGACAGTTTGTGGTGCAGCTAGCATTGGAGACAATTTGATCGGTTTCGGGATTAAAGGTCTTATGGTTTACCCCTACCAATAGCGTGGGAACCTGTTCTGGGCTCTTAGTGGGAGCTGAAATGACAACTCGCTTTGCCCCAGCTTTTAGATGATTGGCGGCTTTGTCATAGGTTGAAAATCGTCCTGTCGCTTCAACCACATAATCGGTACCCAAGCTGCCCCAGGGCAGTTCAGCTGGGTTAGCGATGGAAAAACAGGGGATAAATTTACCACTGACAACAATGCCGTTATCTCTTGCTTCCACATGGCCTGGGAACTGACCATGGGTGGAATCATATTTAAGTAAATAGGCCAGATTCTCAGGGGAGACTAAATCGTTAATACCAACAAACTCAATATTAGAGTTATTGACAGCGGCTCGCAGTATTAAACGACCAATACGGCCAAACCCATTGATGCCAACTTTTAGCACGGTCATAACAAACCCTATTGCTCATAGATGGTGTACAAAATCACTGCCTCAATAAGCGAGCAGCTTGTACTTTGTATGGCTGATTAGCTAAGGAAGCTGGGGATCGTCGGTTTTCCTTTATAGTTATCGACTTCCATATAAATTATGGTTTCAAAACGTAGGTAAATATGACGTAAGTAAGATCATTTGCAATGAAACATCTCAAAATATTTCATTGCCTTGCCAGGACCCGATGGTCTCAAATTGCTGGATTTGATGGTATATCTTTTGTCCGGCTACCGTCCATGTCTGCTCATCTAAAACGGGGACAGATTGTTTGGTATCTCTAGGGGTTTCTAGGTTTAGCCAAGATCGACAGCCACCGTAGGCAGCCTGCCAGTCAAGCTGTACTGGTGTTGTTAATCGATATACACGCATTAACAGCAGGTGCAGGGGCTGGCTGGGTTTCCAGCGAAAACGTTCCGTTACAAACTGCTCGTTCCAAATGTGAAATGGCAGCAACGAGTTAACAGACTGCTCATTTCTAACGGTCCACACCTGGGTAATATTGGCCCAAGCTTGAATAGTCACTTGGGTTGGATGCCAGCCAGCTGCCACAGGTGTTACTTGTGTAGCCCATTGGGGTTTTAATAAGTTCGTTTTTTGGTGTTCATAGGTGGGGTATAGCCAGACTCGCTGATGGGGTACTTGAAAATGGTTGCCTACCTCACGAATGCCTCCCTTGCGCAGCAGCAGAATTGTTTGGCCTTGGACAAGGGCATCCACTGCTACAGACCATTCCTTCAGAGCATGTTGAAGCAATTTTGGGCACCTCCGAAATCGCTTGAAATCGTAACATCCTAGACTAGCTGGATGTCTGTCAAAAACATAGCCATCTCCCACTGAATGGAGATGGCTGAGGAGATAATGACAAGTCAAGTAAATGTCAGCATTTCGGTTAATTTAACCAACTGTGGTGACAACGGTTGCTGTGCTATCTAGCGTTTCAGGACGATCAGCTTCTGATGGAGGCACCACCTGCCAGAACCTGGGTAGATAGTTGTCCCAATTCGCTAAAATCTGGGCCGCTTTAGTACTGCCAGTGCGTTCTGCGTGATTGGTAATCATCTCTTTAAGCTGTTGAGCACCGGCTGTGGTGATCACCCGCTGTACCTTGACAATCTCAGGGTTAACTCTGGTGGGGAAATCACCTTGTTCATCGAGAAAGTAGCCTAGACCACCGGTCATACCGGCACCGACATTACGTCCTACGCTACCGAGGCAAACCACAACGCCACCGGTCATGTATTCACAGCAGTGGTCACCGGCTCCTTCAATCACAGCCTGACCTTTAGAGTTACGTACGGCAAATCGCTCACCAGCCTTACCAAAGGCATAAAGTGTACCGCCAGTGGCTCCGTAGAGACAGGTGTTGCCGACAATGACGTTTTTCGATGGATCGTACTGGACGCCTTCGAAGGGCGTAATGATCAGTTCGCCACCGTGCATCCCTTTGCCGACATAATCATTGGCTTCGCCGATGAGACGGAGATTCATCCCCGGTAGGTTAAAGGCTCCAAAGCTTTGACCGATGCTGCCTTTGAATGTGAGGTTCAATGTGCCAGCAAAGCCAGTATTGCCGTATTTTTTGGCAATGGCTCCAGATATGCGGGCACCGACAGAGCGATCAGTGTTGATGACATCAGAGGTTTTGTGGAGTTCAGTCTGGTTAGTAATGGCTTGCTGAATCTCGGCATTTGCCAGGAGAGTGTCATCCAATACGGGACCATTGCTATGAACATCACCATGGTCAAGCCAGGTGCGATCGCTACGGGTATCCGGCAATTGGGTAATGATATTCAGCGTCAAGCCCTGGGTTTTGGTGAGGCTAGCATCAGCGCGAGTGGTCAGCAGATCTGCCCGACCAATAATTTCATTCAATGAGCGATAGCCCAAATGCGCCAATAGTGAACGAACTTCCTCAGCGACAAAGTGGAAAAAGTTAACCACATGCTCAGGCACACCGGTAAAGCGCTTACGCAGTTCTTCGCGCTGGGTAGTGACTCCAACGGGGCAGCTATTGGTGTGGCAAACTCGGGCCATGATGCAGCCCTCAGCAATCATGGCGATGGTGCCAAAGCCATATTCTTCTGCACCCATCAGGGCACCCATGACAACGTCCCAACCAGTTTTAAGGCCCCCGTCAACACGCAGTAGCACGCGGTCACGCAGCTGGTTTTCCATTAACACGCGGTGGACTTCGGTCAGACCCAGTTCCCAAGGCACACCTGCATGCTTAATAGAGCTGAGGGGAGATGCCCCCGTACCTCCATCATGGCCAGAGACCTGAATAATGTCGGCGTTGGCCTTGGCCACACCGGCTGCAATGGTACCAATGCCAATTTCAGACACCAGCTTGACTGAAACACCTGCAGTTGGATTGATTTGGTGCAGGTCGAAGATCAGCTGAGCCAGGTCCTCAATCGAGTAGATATCGTGGTGAGGTGGTGGTGAAATCAACGTTACGCCAGGCTTGGAACGGCGTAGTGAAGCAATGTAGTCGCTCACCTTACGACCGGGTAGCTGACCCCCTTCACCCGGCTTGGCACCCTGGGCCATCTTGATTTCGATTTGCTTGGCGCTCATGAGGTACTCAGGTGTGACGCCAAAGCGGCCTGAGGCTACCTGTTTGATGGCGGAGCAGGCGGTGTCACCCGGCTTTAAGCCCTTCAGGTGGGGCAGCGTGGCTGACAGCCCGTTATCGTCCACATCGTTGATGGGCTGGAAACGGACGGTGTCTTCGCCGCCTTCTCCAGAGTTAGACTTGCCCCCGATGCGGTTCATTGCGATCGCAAGTGTCTCATGGGCTTCCCGAGACAGTGCCCCCAAGGACATCCCCCCGGTGCAGAAGCGGCGCATAATGGCTTCCACTGGTTCCACCTCCTCCATCGAGATAGACCCACGGTCACTCTTGAAGTCCAGGAGATCTCTCAGCGCTGCTACAGGACTCCCCTTCAGCTGCTCCTGGTACAAGGCATAGTGGTCATATTGATTAGACTTCACTGCCTTGTGCAGCAGTTTAGTGAGCTGTGGGCTGTTGCTGTGATATTCCCCCTTAGGCCTTGCTTGCACAAAGCCCATGTGCTCTAGACGTTTGCCAGTGAGCTCGGGGAATGCTTTGCTGTGGAAACGCATGGTTTCCTCGGCTAGCTCAGCCACGGTTAGACCGCCCAGGCGAGAAATACTGCCCTTAAAGCCTGCTGTCAATAATTCAGGGCCAATACCAATTGCTTCGAAAATTTGCGCACCTTGATAGCTGGAAAGTAAAGAAATGCCCATTTTGGATAGAATCTTCAGCAATCCAGATTCCACGGCCTTACGGTAGTTGGCCTGGGCTCCATTCAATGTAGTGCCAGGCAGCTTGCCGGTTTCCATCAGTTTTTGGGTTTTGCTGTTGGCCCACCAGTGACGAACACTTTCTAGTGCCAGGTATGGGCAGACTGCGCTGGCACCGTAGCCCACTAGGCAAGCAAAGTGGTGGGTGGTCCAGCACTGAGCGGTATCCACTATCAGTGAAGCTTTCATCCGCAAGCCGTTACCGATCAGATGGTGGTGTACGGCACCTACGGCTAATAGAGGTGGAATGTAGGTTTGAGTGGCGGATAGTGTGGCTGGGTTGCCATGGGCATCGATGCGATCGCTAAGGATTAAAATCTCAGACCCTGCCTTAACGGCTGTATCGGCTTGATTACAAAGAGCCTCCAGCGCTTGGCTCAAGCTATGGGGGCCGTTTTCAATGGTGTAAAGCGTAGAAATGCTAGCTGTTTTCAAACTACCCTGGCGAATTAGCGCCAGCTCATTGTCGTTAACCACCGGTGATTCCAGCTTCATCAACTGACTCGGTTGTTCATCCAATAGATTATGGCGCTGCCCCAACTGCATTTGTAACGACATCACCAGTCGCTCCCGCAGAGGATCGATGGGGGGGTTGGTCACCTGGGCAAATCGCTGCTTGAAGTAGTTGAACAGCAGATGAGGCTTCTCAGATAGCACCGCTAAAGGGGCATCGTTCCCCATGCAGTAAGTGGGCTCTTTCCCCTGAGCCGCCATATCCTGAATAACCATATCCAGGTCTTCAGCCGTATAGCCGAAGGCGGTTTGCTGTGTCAGTAGAGACTTTCCTTCCAGGTATGGCTGTTCACTGAAAAGCTGAGGAGAGATGTCTTGACGATGGTTGCGGAGCCATGCTCCATAGGGTTGAGTTTGAGCCACCCGCTGTTTGATATCCCAGTTTTTCAGGATTTCATGGGTCTCAAAGTCAATGGCGATCATTTGACCAGGGCCTAAACGTCCCTTTTCAACGATCTCCTCTGTAGGTAGCTCAACGACGCCTGCTTCGGACGAGACAACCAGGTAACCGCTGCGGGTAATGGCGTAGCGAGCAGGACGCAGTCCATTGCGGTCCAGTGTGGCACCCACTTGCTTGCCATCGCTAAACACCACAAGTGCTGGACCGTCCCAGGGCTCCTGCACACCACTGTAGTATTCATAAAAGTCAGTGATTTCAGGATAATTCAGTAGCTCAGGCTGATTTAGATAGGCTTCAGGCACCATCATCATCAAGGCTTGGGCTGGCGTACGTCCTGAGCGAACCAGCAGCTCCATGACGTTGTCTAAGTTGGCCGAGTCACTGTTATCAGCATTCACAATGGGCTTCAACTGCTGGATGCTGTCTCCCCATACAGAACTTGCCAAATCAGCCTCTCGGGCCATCATCCAGTTGATGTTACCGATCAGCGTATTAATTTCACCGTTATGACCCAATAGACGCATGGGGTGGGCTAAGGGCCACTTTGGCATGGTGTTGGTGCTAAAGCGACGGTGATAGACAGCAAATGCGCTTTCATAATCACTATCTTGCAAATCCAAGTAGAACTGTCCAAGCACATCACTGCGGACCATGCCCTTATAGACCAAAGTTCGACCAGAGAAGGAGCACATGTAGGCTTCTTTGAGGGCCGCTGCCAGCTCGTCACTGCCCTGAACCGCTTCCATTGCTCTTAGCCAGGCACGGCGCAATAGAAAAAGCTGGCGTTCTAGTTCATCACCAGTTGCTTCTGATTCAACAACCACCTGCTCAATCTGAGGCTCAAATTCCCGAGCTAGTGCACCTAATGTCTCAGATGCTACGGGAACAGGCCGCCAACCAATCAGGGTCATACCAGCGGCCTTAGTTACCTGAGCAAACTTTTGTTTAGCAATTTCAGCGGCATCACCATGACGGGGTAAGAATGTCATACCCACGCCAACATGGCCCTGCCTTAATGATTGGCCAGCGGCCCAGCACTGCAAAATTTTCCAAGGGATGGCGGTCATAATACCTGCCCCATCCCCAGAGTCATGGTCGGCGCAGCAACCTCCCCGATGTTCCATGCAGCTAAGGGCATGCAACGCATCAGTAACTAAGCGGTGACTAGCACGGCCTTGCTGATCAGCAATAAAACCCACACCACAAGCGTCTCGTTCCTCCACTAGTGATTTAGGCCCCAAAGGCTCCAGGCCTTGACATTGCTGATTTGTTTGCACATTATCTACACGCTTATTACCCATGGGCCAGTCACAAGAAGAAAATAGAAAAACGATTGGTTATCTAACTGCTAGAGAATCCCTCGCAGTTATTACTAATAGCGATTGAAAAGTAATCTCCCAGATACGCAACTAAGGGCGATTAAGATATATCGCTCTACAAAATTGGTAGACCGTAATAAATCCACCTAAGGAAACGAGCTATTGACACCAGTCAACATCGCTGAACAGGATCGATGTGTATAAACTGATACTCCGAACAGCACCACGTGGGAAATCTCCCATGAGCCGACCATTGCCTGCAAACGCTCATAGCGGGCGTTCGGTGTGACAATGATCACACTACCTTTACATAGTAAAAGTAAATCAAATTTAGCGATCCTTCACTGAACTTGACGAACTGCGTTGGGAAATGTCCTCAAAATTCTTGAGGATCGCTATTATCAAGTGCCTCACTTGGATTCGTCAAGAATCTTTAAGGGCTTTGAAAGATGAGGTGCTTGTGGGATTTGTGGGGTCTTGGTGCCTGGCTATGGGTATGCCAAAGTCCAGATTGAGCCGTGAAAGCTACAGTTGTCTTGGCTCAGCCTATTTTAATTGTGCTGGTATGTGAAGGTTATTTAAAGTGACTTCACTGTCCATAGCCACTTCTTTCTAGGTAGTACCCTTGGGGTAGTTTCAGGATTGATAACGCCTGGAAAGCGGTCGGTAATTTAAAAGCCCTGCTGCTAATTAATTCGCTTCACCTCGTTGAATTGGTTGCCTATGTCGGTGCAAGGTCCTTGGTCGCCCCATGTCAGATCGTCACTAAAGTATCTTGTTTTAATGCTTTGTGTCTGTAGCTTTGTGCTAGGCGGTGCGCAAATAGATTCACAACCAGCTGTAACTAATGTTGTTACAGCATCCTTAGGGCGACTGGCACTGGTGAAGGCTACAGAGCCAACCGCTAGTGGTCGACAGTTGCGACTCAATGGCCGCCTGGTGAATGGTGCATGGCAAAAGCGACGTGATTTGATTGGCATTGCAGATGGTGCGATCGCAACCCATTTAGGTGTTGATTTAGGCAGTACAGGCGACCCATCTGAGCAGCCTGTATCTTGGTTTAATGGCGCTAATCAAGGCATGCTGACCTTGCCTGCATGGCGATACGAACATCATCGCTATGTGGATATTTCCCCCTTGGGTCGTCAACATGAGTGGCAAGTCACTGCCCAGGGCTCAGTTCTAGACTTAACCCTGCCAACGAGTCAGATCATGGCGGTTCGCCAGGGGCGTCAATCCTGGGGTGATCGTCTGGTATTGGATTTAAGTAAAGAAGCTTCGTGGCAGGTAAGCCCGGCAACTAATAGCATTACGGTGACCGTTGATGCCGCAATGGATACAGGGGCTATCTCAGCCTTTAAACTAACGCCCACCAACAGCCTCAAAGGTGCCAACATCACTTCCAGTGCTCAACGCACCACCCTCACCTTGACCGTGGCCAACCATCTGAAGCCCCATGTCTGGAGTTTAGCTGAGCCTAACCGCCTGGTGATTGATATTCGCCCTGATGCTCTCAGATCTAAAGAAATCCTCTGGGCCGATGGCGTGCAATTTCAACAGCGTTACGTTAGCTTAGGCAGTCAGCGCTTCCCTGTGTATACCTTAAGTCTAGACGCCAATCATCCTGACTTTTCTTTGCTGCCTCTGTGGGCGTTTCCTGACCAAGCGGCTGGCATTAAACCGCCATCAGATTTAGCCGAGCAGTGGCAGCCTATAGCCTTAATCAATGGCGGCTTTTTTAATCGAAATAATCAATTGCCACTAGGGGCATTACGGTTTAATAACAGCTGGATTTCTGGCCCAATTCTTGGGCGTGGGGCCATGGGTTGGGATGACCAAGGTAATGTCATCATGAGTCGCCTAACTCTAGCGGCCACCGTCACCGCTAACAATCAAACCTATCCTATTGATCACCTCAACAGCGGCTATGTCAAAGCTGGCATTGCTCGCTACACAGAACATTGGGGGCCTCAATACACCACCCTGGTTGATAATGAAGTGGTTGTCACGGTGCAAAATGAGCGAGTGCTGCAGCAACGTACGTTGGGATCTGCAGGTCAAGAGACTGTGCCCATTCCTCCAGGTGGTTATCTGCTCGTTTTACGGTCTTTTAATTCCGCTGCATCCGCTTTTGCGCCTGGAGCAACCGTCGCCTTAACACAACAAATGCAACCCTCTAGTTTTGAGCAGTTGCCCCACACTTTAGGGGCGGGTCCTTTGCTGATAACCAGAGGGCAAATTGTCTTGAACGCCCAGCAGGAATCGTTTAGCCGTAACTTCATCGAAGGTAGAGCCCCCCGCAGTATTATTGGCCTTACTCCGACTGGTCAAATCAAGCTAATCGCTATTCAAGATCGGGTGGGTGGCCGTGGTCCTACGCTGCCAGAAACTGCTCAGATTGTTCAGAAATTGGGATGTACTGATGCACTTAATTTAGATGGTGGTAGCTCATCTAGCCTTTATCTAGGCGGGATGTTGCTCAATCGACATCCCCGCACAGCCGCGCGCATCAATAATGCTTTAGGAGTGTTTGCTAGTTCCCCTGTGGAAAATCGTCTGTAAAAGTGCCCCTGATTGAAGCAACCTTTAAAGTATTTTCCGTAACTTGAAGACTCCGTTTAGTTAATTGCTTCGGTGGCCTCACTCGTGACGCCTATCCAATTTCCGCTGTTATGATGAGACCTGAATTGAAAACGTTATTCAAAATCGCTACTACAGATCGCGGCGTTTTTTACTAAACCCAATTTCTCTAGGGAAGCGATGCATTAAAAAATCCCTGTAGCTCCTTAATACCTACGGTAACTAAACCGGTATTCAAACCTTGTGCTGATTGTATCAGCGAAGTTATTACGCCTACTGCTACTGCTCAGCTACTGGCAGGCTAAGTTTTCTTTGGCCTTGGCAATTTCTACAGGGTCCGCCATTAAAAATCGTAGCCACTATCCGTATCTGTACTTTCCCAAACAGGAACTATAACCATGGTCCAAACTCAAGATCGTCCTAAATCATCTACTCAGGAAAATAAAGAGAGCTTGACCACTATCAGAGATACTCCCATCAGTGACACCCGTCCTTGGGGGTCTTTCACCGTCCTTGAAGAGGGTAAGGGCTACAAAATCAAACGTATTGAGGTTCAGCCTGGTCATCGTCTGAGTTTACAGATGCACCACCACCGTAGTGAGCACTGGATTGTGGTGTCCGGTACCGCCAAAGTAACGTGTGGCGATCAGGAGATTCTTCTTTGCACAAATCAGTCCACCTATGTACCTGCTTGTACCGCCCACCGATTAGAGAATTCAGGCGTTATCCCTCTTGTACTTATTGAAGTACAGAATGGTGAGTACTTGGGCGAAGATGACATCATCCGTTTTCAGGATGACTATGCTCGCACAGACAGCAAGTAAATTCAGTTTGAGCCATTAATGGCAGCTGACAACACAGATATCTAATCCTTATACAGCAGGCCCAGGCAGACAAATCCTACCTGGGCTTGCTGTATCGGTTTGGACTGCCCTTCACTCTATCTGCTCAATATTCAGAGCTGCGTCCAAACAAGTCCAGATTCGACTCAGCTTTCCCTCAAAAGTAATCAGAATAAAGATTGACAATAAAGCCTCGAAATCGATACGATGGGGTCTTGTGAAAACTTGGAAGCAATAGGCATTTGCCTTTCTCAGTATGCCAACTATTCAACAGCTCATTCGGAGTGAGCGCAGTAACGCTCAGAAAAAGACCAAATCCCCAGCGCTGAAGAGTTGCCCTCAGCGTCGTGGAGTTTGTACTCGTGTCTACACCACAACGCCTAAGAAGCCTAATTCTGCGTTGCGTAAGGTAGCTAGAGTTCGACTAACGTCTGGTTTTGAAGTGACTGCCTACATTCCAGGTATTGGACACAATTTGCAGGAGCACTCCGTTGTCATGATTCGCGGCGGGCGTGTTAAGGATCTTCCTGGTGTTCGTTACCACATTATCCGCGGCACCCTGGATACTGCTGGGGTGAAGGATCGCCGTCAAGGTCGTTCCAAATATGGCGCTAAGCGTCCTAAGGAGTAACGGTTCTGCGGCAGCGCACTACGGGAGGTGGGCAGGTGTGGCCCTAGGCTTTCGTGTAGTTGCAGTGCGTTTGCTAGTGTATCCGCCACAGACTCTCTAGCTAGCTATTGTTGAAGCTGTTCAACTCTTAGCACTCAACTCATAGTCTATTAAAGGATTAATATGTCTCGTCGTTCGAGCGCTCAGAAGCGCGTTGTTCCACCTGATTCTGTATATAGCAGCCGACTGGTCAGCATGATGGTTCGACGCATCATGGTGAGCGGTAAGAAATCCCTGGCACTCCGTATTGTTTACGGAGCCTTTAAAATCATTGAAGAACGTACTGGAAATGAACCTTTAGAGGTTTTCGAGCAGGCCGTACGTAACACCACTCCCTTGGTCGAGGTGAAGGCGCGACGTGTAGGTGGTGCTACTTACCAAGTTCCTATGGAAGTGCGCGCCGATCGAGGCACTGCTCTATCTTTGCGTTGGATTTCTCAGTTTGCTCGTCAGCGCGCTGGTAAGAGTATGGCTATTAAGCTTGCGAATGAACTTATGGATGCGGCCAATGAAACAGGTGGTGCTGTTCGTAAGCGTGAAGAGACTCATCGAATGGCAGAAGCCAATAAAGCTTTTGCCCACTATCGTTATTGATTTTTGAGTCAAGCTTGGCCTACTTGGCCTAAGCGTAACGATACGACTTTCTTCAGCTATGTTGTTTGAAGGTTATTGCCATGGCACGCACCTCTCCCTTAGAAAAAGTTAGAAATATTGGGATTGCCGCTCACGTTGATGCGGGTAAAACCACGACAACTGAACGTATCCTCTTTTACTCTGGTGTTGTCCATAAGATTGGAGAGGTTCACGACGGTAATGCTGTTACTGACTGGATGGAGCAAGAGCAGGAACGGGGTATCACGATTACTGCTGCTGCTATTAGTACTAGCTGGCGCGACCACCAGATAAACATCATTGATACACCCGGTCACGTGGATTTCACTATTGAAGTAGAGCGCTCAATGCGTGTTCTTGATGGTGTCATCGTTGTTTTTGATTCAGTAGGTGGGGTGCAGCCTCAGTCAGAAACTGTTTGGCGTCAAGCTGATCGTTATAACGTTCCTCGAATTGCGTTTGTCAACAAGATGGACCGTACCGGGGCTGATTTTTTTCGAGTTTACGAACAAGTTTGCGAACGTCTTAAGGCTAATGCAGTTCCTATTCAGATTCCCATCGGTGCTGAGGATAAATTTCGCGGCGTCGTGGATTTGGTAAAGATGCGGGCTCACATCTATGCCAATGATTTAGGTACAGACATTGAGGAGGTTGATATTCCTGAAGAGCTTCGGGAACAGGCAGAGGAGTACCGGACACTACTCATTGAGGCGATCGCTGAAACTGATGATGCTCTTATGGAAAGATATCTTGAGGGGGAGGCATTAACCGCTCAAGAAATTACTAATGCGGTGCGTACAGGGGTGACTAGTGGTGGCTTGGTCCCCATGCTCTGTGGTTCAGCATTTAAAAATAAGGGTGTTCAGCTTCTGTTAGATGCAGTGGTTAACTATTTACCCTCTCCTTTGGATATACCGCCTATCCAAGGAACATTGCCTAATGGGGAAATGGGTGAAAGACCACCTGAGGATGATGGTCCACTCTCTGCTTTAGCATTCAAAATTATGTCAGATCCCTATGGGCGACTGACATTTATTCGAATGTACTCTGGTGTTTTGACTAAAGGTAGCTACGTTTATAACGCCACTAAGGATAAAAAAGAGCGAGTTTCTCGCTTAATTGTCCTCAAGGCGGACGAACGTATCGAAGTTGGGGAACTACGAGCTGGCGATCTTGGTGCTGTATTAGGCCTCAAGGACACCACTACCGGTGACACAATCTGTACCACTGATAACCCGATTGTGTTAGAGTCCTTATTCGTGCCGGAACCCGTCATATCCGTTGCTGTGGAACCTAAAACCAAGCAAGATATGGAAAAGCTGGCTAAAGCTTTACAGTCGCTGTCTGAGGAAGATCCCACATTCAGGGTGTTTACAGACCCTGAGACGAATCAGACAGTGATTGCAGGAATGGGGGAGCTTCACCTGGATATTCTCGTGGATCGTATGAAGCGAGAATTCAAGGTAGAAGCAAACATTGGCGCACCCCAGGTTGCCTATCGTGAAACTATTCGCAAGGCGGTTACCACTGAAGGTAAGTTTGTGCGTCAAAGTGGAGGTAAGGGCCAGTTTGGTCATGTAGTGATTGATGTTGAACCAGGGGAAGAAGGCTCCGGATTCAAGTTCGAATCTAAGATTGTTGGTGGTACGGTGCCCAAGGAATACATTGGCCCTGCTGAAGCTGGCATGAAAGAAAAGTGCGAATCTGGTATTCTAGCTGGGTATCCCGTGATCGACCTTAAAGTCACACTGGTTGATGGTTCTTACCACGATGTGGACTCGTCTGAAATGGCCTTTAAGATCGCTGGATCGATGGCTATTCAGGATGCAGTCACGAAGGCTTCTCCAGTATTACTGGAACCTATGATGAAAATCGAAGTTGAAGCTCCTGATGAGTTTCTCGGTGACATTATGGGAGACCTTAACTCTCGTCGAGGCCAGATTGAGGGTATGGGGTCTGAGAGCGGACTTGCCAAGGTAAGTGCAAACGTACCTTTGGCTGAAATGTTTGGCTATGCCACTGACATTCGTTCAAAGACTCAGGGTCGAGGCATATTCTCTATGGAGTTTAGCCACTATGCGGAAGTTCCGCGCAACGTGGCTGATGCGGTTATCGCTAGAAACAAAGGGAACGCATAAGTTAGTTTAGGGACACAGTAAAATACATGGCACGCGAAAAGTTTGAAAGAAGCAAACCCCACGTTAACATCGGCACCATTGGCCACGTTGACCACGGTAAAACCACGCTGACAGCTGCGATCACTATGACCTTGGCAGCAGCTGGTAGTGCTAAAGCTCGTAACTACGAGGATATTGATGCTGCTCCTGAGGAAAAGGCGCGGGGTATTACGATCAATACTGCTCACGTAGAGTACGAAACCGAAAACCGTCACTATGCCCACGTAGACTGCCCCGGACACGCAGACTATGTGAAAAATATGATTACAGGTGCAGCCCAGATGGATGGTGCTATCTTGGTTTGCTCTGCAGCTGATGGCCCTATGCCTCAGACCCGTGAGCATATTCTGCTTTCCAAGCAGGTTGGCGTACCTCACATCGTCGTTTTCTTAAATAAGCAAGACCAGGTAGATGATGAGGAACTACTTGAGCTGGTTGAGCTAGAAGTTCGTGAGTTGCTCAGTTCCTATGATTTCCCTGGTGATGATATTCCTATCGTTGCAGGCTCTGCGTTGAAGGCTGTTGAGGCATTGCAGGCGAATAGTAGTATTGGCAAGGGCGAGGATGAATGGGTAGATAAAATTCATGACCTGATGAATCAGGTGGATGAATACATTCCTGCTCCCGAGCGTGATGTTGACAAGCCTTTCTTGATGGCTGTTGAGGACGTTTTCTCTATTACTGGTCGTGGTACTGTAGCTACTGGCCGAATCGAGCGTGGTAAGGTTAAAGTCGGTGAAACAATTGAGATTGTTGGTATCCGTGACACTACTCAGAGCACAGTTACAGGCGTTGAGATGTTCCAGAAGACCTTAGATGAAGGTATGGCTGGTGACAACGTTGGTGTTTTATTGCGTGGTATTCAAAAAGAAGACATTCTACGCGGTATGGTGTTAGCGAAGCCTGGCAGTATCACTCCTCACACTAAGTTTGAGGCTGAGGTTTACGTTCTAAATAAGGAAGAGGGTGGCCGTCATACTCCCTTCTTCCCCGGTTATAAGCCTCAGTTCTACGTGCGTACCACTGATGTAACTGGTTCTATTGCTAGCTTCACTGCTGACGATGGCAGTGCTGCTGAAATGGTTATGCCTGGTGACCGCATCAAGATGAACGTGGAGCTAATTAACCCTGTAGCGGTTGAAGAAGGTATGCGTTTCGCTATTCGTGAGGGTGGACGTACTGTTGGTGCCGGCGTAGTTTCTAAGATCACTGAGTAATTATTACTGAGTAATCTGTTTTAGATTAATACGAAGAGGGCATTCTCAATGCCTTCTTCGTTCCCTTGGTCGTAAGGCCTGTGAACCTTGATAATTAAAGGATACTTTAGTCGTAATGGCTACTATTCAGCAGCAAAAAATTCGCATTCGTTTAAAAGCTTTCGATCGTCGTCTCCTGGACACTTCGTGCGAAAAGATTGTAGACACGGCAAACCGCACTAATGCAACAGCGATTGGTCCAATCCCTTTACCTACTAAGCGCAAAATTTATTGTGTACTCCGCTCTCCCCACGTAAATAAAGATTCGCGCGAGCACTTTGAAACCCGCACCCATCGACGCATTATTGATATATATCAGCCAACTTCAAAGACCATTGATGCTTTGATGAAGTTGGATTTACCTGCTGGTGTAGATATTGAAGTTAAGCTTTAGTCTTCTAATATTAGTTCTGTAGTTAGTTATTGCGCTGGTTTTTGTGTAATAACTTGATGGTGGATCTAAGAGTATATGCCTGGGCATGAGTTTTTGAGATGCTCAGGTATTACTTCTGCATATCCTGTGTCTAGGGCTGTTTGAAATGGGTGGATAGGTTAGAATAAGCATGCTGCATCTGGTAGACATGCCATTATTTGGTTGTCCTATGGGGTGTTTGCTGCAAAGTATCTCCTACCTGCCATAATGGATTCTGCTTCATCAGTCGCTGTCCGAGAGCTACCCTTGTTCCCATTGCCTGAGTTGGTTCTCTTTCCTGGTAGGCATTTACCTCTCCATATATTTGAGTTTCGCTATCGCATCATGATGAATACGATCCTACAGTCGGATCGTCGTTTTGGTGTATTGATGATTGATCCTGATAGTGGTGAAATTTCGAAAGTTGGTTGCTGTGCTGAGGTGATTCACTTTCAGCGTCTGCCTGATGATCGAATGAAAATATTAACCATGGGGCATCAGAGGTTCCGTGTTTTAGATTATGTTCGTGAAAAACCTTATCGAGTAGGTCTGGTTGAGTGGGTTGAGGATGAAGCTGCGGATAAAGATTTATCACCGTTAGCATCTGAGGTAGATCAACTGCTTCGAGATGTTGTTCATCTTTCATCCAAGCTTACAAGTCAAGAGATTGAGTTTCCTGAGAGTGTACCGGAATTGCCCTTAGATTTGTCCTACTGGATTGCCAGTACGCTACATGGTGTAGCCAGAGAGCAACAACAACTCCTAGAAATGCAGAATACAGCTCAACGTTTGGAGCGTGAGGCTGATATCTTAACGTCTACGCGTAATCATCTAGCTGCTCGTACTGCCTTGAAAGATGTTCTTCCTGAGGATAGTCCTTCGTAAGCTTTGATGTCGGTATAGGTATTAATTTACTCATAAAATTTGGGCTTTAATTTCTTTGTAGCTACCAAAAACTTTTAAGCTTTTAGTGCAGTTTTTGAGTAGTTGTAAAGCTGCTTGGGTGTTTGGATCATCCAAGCTAGCTTCAATATCAATAAAAAATCGGTAGTCTCCTAAAGCTAGCTTGGTAGGACGTGATTCGATACGACTCATGTTGATTCCTTGAGTGGCAAATAGCTGGAGTGGTTTAAGTAGAGCGCCTGGGGTATTGTCTGGCAGTCTAAATGCTAGGGATGTGTGACTGCCATGGTTTATCAGGTTCTGACCTAGAACCCAAAATCGGGTTGCATTATCGGGGGTGTCATTAATGGGATCTGCTAATGTTGGGATGTTATATAGCTTAGCTGCCCATAGGGGAGAGATTGCTGCAAACGTCTTATTTTCAGATAGTTTAGGCAAAGCTTCAGTTGTTGAACTTGTTGCTATCTGTAGAGCATTTGGCACATTAGTGGCAAGCCATTTTTGGCATTGAGTCAGGGCCTGCGGATGAGAATAGACTGTTTTAATCAAGTCTAGACTTGTGGCCTGAGACAATAGAGCGTGGTGAATAGGAATTACCAGGTTATTTTGAATCTTTAAACTGTCTAATTCCCATAACATGTCTAGGGTATCGCGTACACTTCCACCAATAGAATTTTCAATGGGAACTACAGCGGTATCAGTTTCACCAGCTGCAGCGGCTTGAATAGCTTTAGAAATGGTACTGTAGGGCTTTAGGGTCGGCGGTACCTCATTACGGTGTGTCTTGAGCCAATGTGCATAGTTAGTAGCCGCCAATTCAGAGTAGCTCCCTGCTGGTCCTAAGTGCGCAATAGAAGTCATCTAGAAAATATATAGAGGGCGTCAGCGACCGCTGAAATAAAGGTGTTAGAGTTAGCTTAATAACTTTTAAGCAAAATGATTGTTGAGGGGTATGACGGCAAGGGGTGATGGCCTGCGATGCTGTTCATGCTACGGACATTTTATTTGTACGATGCGACCTTGGGGTGAAATTGGCTAATGGTTCATTTGCGTGCGTCGCAGTCTGTAGAAATCGCTATATCCCCAGCTCCTGTGCCAATCGATCAGTATTTAAGAAATACTGATCGATTGGTGTATGCCCTTGCAGATCCTAGCCAAATTAAAGTCTTGGGACGTCATACTTTCCAATTTAGTATGCGCTCCATCAAATTTTTGATGCTGACGTTGGAACCCGTGGCAGATGTTCAGATTTATCCCAATGATGCTGGTGAAGTAGTGATTTATTCAGACTCCTGTCGGCTCCGACAGCAAGCTGCACTCAATCGAAGGTTTTCGTTCAAACTGCAAGGCTGGCTGGCCGCACGTCCAGATAATTCTGGTGTTTCGGGCAATGCTGAGCTAGATATCAGCATTGATTTACCTGCTGCCTTCCAGTTGACTCCAAAACCTTTGCTAGAGTCGACGGGAAATACTATTGCTAATAGTATTTTAAGTACGATTAAACAGCGGTTGCAGCGGCGTTTAATCCATGAATACCGCGGGTGGTCTACAGGTGTACTGGCGTCGTCTCATCAGCTACGATAACCGCACTTAATCCCCTAACTTGAGCTAGAGCGCATATTAGTCACTCTAGTAGTGATAGTTGTTGGCAACTTTTGAAAGAGCGGCGATGGTATCGCGTAGGCCCTAGTTTTTGTAAACCAGCTAGATGTTTAGGGCTGCCATAACCTTTATTAGATGCAAGATCGTATCCTGGATAACGGTGTGATAAGCGGATGATCAGTGTATCTCGCCAAACCTTGGCAATGATACTAGCAGCTGCGATCGCAACCACTGATTGGTCTCCTTTAACCACTGTTTTTTGTTCTATCCTTAGTTCGGGAATCATCTGGTTCCCATCCACCAGGCATTGTGTTGGTTGAGGTGATAATCGCCCAATTGCTTGCCGCATGGCTTGCAATGAGGCCTGTAGGATATTTATCTGATCAATGCGGTGAACTGAAACCCAGCCAATTTGACTATCCACAGAAGCTGATTGAATCCTAGGCACTAGGTGTTGACGTTTTTTGGGCGTGAGGGCCTTACTATCTGTTACCCCTTGCTCCTGCAGCCATAATTCCAAATCAGGTCGTAGTATAACGGCCGCAGCCACTACAGGACCAAAAAGAGCTCCACGCCCAACCTCATCTACACCAGCCGTTGCCATGTGGAACCCTAGCCCACCGTGGCAGACGAGCGGCGACGGCGACGGCGACGAGTGGGAGGTGTTTCAGGTTCTTCTGATTCTGGTGAATTTTGAGAAGCTTCAGTAATATCCTCAGGGACAACATCAGACTGGTCTGGTGTACTTAGCGGAGCATCTGTACTGATTGAATCAGTAACCTCAGCAGACACGCTAGTCATATCAGTTTGAGTCTCCTCAGACCCTAAACTCTTAACCAGCATAGTATCAAAGTGTTCAGGCTGAAGTTGACTGGAATCCACTGATGTAGAAGTCTCTCCAGGAAGTACGACAGATACCACTACGTTTTTTGTATCTTGGATTTCCTCCTGGCTTAACACCAAAGGAGAAATCCCCATTTCTGCATAGATTCTTTGTTCATTAGGGGTCAGGGCGACGGTTACCACCTGAGGGGGCACTTCGGGTTTACGTCCACGTCCACGAGAACGTTTACCACGAGTTGAGGTTGTCTCTGTTGTCGATAGCTCGTCTCGGGAACTGTCTCCATTAGTGGCCAAAATAGGAGCAGAACCAACAATAGAGCTGACGTTGCTGCCGTTATTGACTAATTTAGGTGGAGTTGTGATTGACCGACCGCTGCGAGTGCTGCTGGGGCTATCATTGCCACGACGACGGCGGCGGCGGCTGCTGCGACCGTTACCTTTATCGTGATAGTCAGGATGATTGACCAAATCGAGAGACTTCAGATTTTGCTCGGGCTCCAAGCTATCCGAACGTTCTTGGCGTGCCATACGAACACTTGGCATCGGTACAACACGACTCGCTACTGCTGATTGTTGCACTTCTACAGGAGCTTCGCCCGGTAACTGAGCAAGATGACCCAGTCCACCACAGGCGGTACAAGGGCAGCTAAATAACTCGTAAATATTCTGGCCTTGACGTTTTCGAGTCAGCTCTACCAGTCCTAGTTCAGATAGCTGGGAAATTTGAGGACGGGCCTTATCAGCCTGTAGTGCCTTACCAAAATGCTCTAGGACTTGCATTTGATCACGCCGGGATTCCATGTCGATAAAATCGATCACAATAACGCCTGCCACATTCCGCAGACGTAGCTGTCGGGCAATTTCCACAGCCGCTTCACAATTAGTCCAAAGAACGGTTTCCCGTGCAGTTGCTGATCGAGTAAATGATCCAGAGTTAACGTCAATGACGGTTAAAGCTTCAGTGGGCTCAATAATGATATATCCACCAGATGGCAGATCGACTCGTGGCTTTAACGCTTCACGAATTGCTGCATTAACGCGGAAGTATTCTAGAATCGGCGGAGACTCAGTTCGGTGATGATCGACCAATACTCCAGCTGGTAAGCGACCATCACTCCAGCTTGATAGGTGTTGTTTCACCCGCTGCATACCGATATCTGAGTCAGTTACAATGCGATTGACGTCTGCATTGTAAACATCCCGTAAAACCCGCTGAATAAAATCATCGTCCCGATTCAGCAAGGCTGGTGGTCTGGTGGCCATGGCTTCTTGCTGAATCATCTCCCAGCGTTTTTGCAACGCTTCCAAATCTTCAATAATAGCTTCTTCAGATACGCCCTCAGCTTCAGTACGTACCAGTAGCCCCATACCTGGTGGCTTTGTCAAGATACCTAAAGCCCGTAGCCTATGGCGCTCAGCCTCATTACGAATTCGTCTAGATAGGTTAACCCCTCTGCCATAGGGCATTAACACCAGATATCGTCCTGGGAGAGTGATTTTCCCAGTCAGTCGAGGACCTTTATTTCCTGTAGGCTCCTTCATAATTTGCACCAGCACTTTCTGCTTAGGTGCAACTAACTCAGTAATAGGCCCCGGAGCTCTCTTTAGTTTTAGTGGCCCAAGGTCGGACACATGCATAAAGCCATTGCGCTCACTATCACCAATATTAATGAAAGCGGCATCAATGCCTGACAGTACGTTTTCAACCGTACCTACATAGATATCTCCAACCTGGTGGCTACCGGTAGCCACAATTAACTCTTGAATTTGATCTTCCGAAAAAACGGCGGCAGTACGATGCTGCTCCGCAATAATGATCTGCTTAGGCATCCAATTTCCTCAAAAACCCATGTAGCCAACCCATATTCACCGGGGTCGGCTTACGTAAGCTCAACGATTAATCCTTCAAATCTAAGACAGCCGCCCTAACCTAAACCCTCTGGCACCTCAGTTAAAGTCAACCGGGCTCTGGTGAGGCCATGGGCAGGCTACAGAGCAAACCGCAGGAATCCAAAAACTTCACTGCTTAGCAGCTAGAAGTAACGTTTAGATAAATCCGATTAGAGTACTGGGGCCTCAGACAGACCGTAAGCGTCGCTGGTACGTTGCAATCGCAAGTGTTCTGACAGAAGCGGAACTGGTCAGTACTCGCCGTTGGTTGAGCTGCAGCTAACAAGCTCTGTAGTTATCCTATGACAGCTTCAGTTGCAATGGATTATAGCTTGAGCCTGCCCATATGGCCAGGATTTTGGACTTTTTATTTAAATTTTTTCAGAGAAAATATAGTTGCCGTTATGCAGATTTATAGCAAACAGCTGAATGCGTTCAGCTGTTTGCTGAGTGTCAAGCTTTTGCTATTCATAGCTTCCAGTCATGACTGATGTTGTGAACTATGTGCGCCAAGCTATATCTAAAGCCCATAAAAATAAGTCTTTGAGGTGGATGGCAATATCCACCTCAAAGACTTGGAGTTACGTTGCTACTAATACTAGATAGCTAATACTAAACAGCGACAACTCGTTTTTTTATTGGCTGTGCTGGTTCCAAAGGCGTTGTCGTATCAATGGGCTGCATGAGGAAAACAATTAAGGGGTAACGTTTGGGGAGCTCACGCCGGACAAAATGACGAACCTCCTCCTCTAAGCGTGAACGTAATCCATCCCATCGAATAACCCGCTGATTCCCAGAGGTATCAATGACTTCGTTCCAACGACCCCGTAGTCCAGCCGTGACTACTTGGTAAACTTTGGCATCCCAATCGGCCTGTGAGTGCTTGGTAACCACACCGCGTAGATGTACTGCAGGAGGGGTCAATAACTTGCCATTACTGTCTACAGTAGTCGATATCGTAATGATGCCGTCTTCTGCTAGCTGCTGACGTTCCTTCAATACTGTCCGTCCGACAATTCCATTGCGGGATGAGTCCACTAATTCAATACCTGAAGAAACTTTGCCAGCAATCCGGATACCTTGCTTTTTATCAACAGCCACGATATCGCCGTTTTGGATGACGACCATGTTCTCTGCAGGTATCCCCATGCTTTGAGCAGTAGCCGCATGCTTAACTAGCATACGATGCTCACCATGGACAGGTAAGAAGTATTTCGGGCGAGTCAGGGCCAGCATCAACTTTTGGTCTTCTTGAGCACCATGGCCAGATACATGTAGTCCTCGTCTCTTGCCGTAAATAACATTAGCACCCTGAGCCATCAGTCTATCAATAGTATTGACGACTGCTATGGTATTGCCAGGGATAGGGTTGGCTGAAAAGATAATCGTATCTCCGCTACGTACCCTGATTTGGCGGTGGGAACCATTAGAAATACGCGTAAGTGCGGCCATAGGCTCTCCCTGGGAGCCTGTTGTCAGAATCATTGCCTGTTCATCAGGGCAGCCATTCAGGGCGTTTAAGGGCTTAAATAAATTGTCTGGACACTTGATATAACCCAAGCTGCGGGCATGAGCTATCACATTGAGCATGGACCGTCCGACCACGAACACCGAGCGCTTATGCTTTTGTGCGAGCTCTAGTAGCATGTTGACTCGGTGCACTGAGGACGCAAAGGTCGTCACCATGAGACGACCTTTGGCTTCACTAAAGGCACGATCTAGGTTTGGAAATACTGACCGTTCAGAAGGGGTATGACCTGGAACCTCAGCGTTTGTAGAGTCGCTGATTAAGCACAGAATACCTTCTTCTCCATAGGCAGCTAATCGGGCGAAATCAAAATATTCACCATCTACAGGAGTATGGTCGATCTTAAAATCACCTGTATGAATAACAGTGCCTGCTGGTGTGCGAATGGCTACTGTAAAGCTGTCGGCCATTGAGTGGGTATTACGGATATATTCCACTACAAAGGATTGACCTAGCCTAACGGTGTCACGGGGTTGGACTGTTTGTAATTCGGTGCGATCAGCTACCCCGGCTTCTTCTAGCTTGTCAGCCAGCAGCGCCATAGCCAGCCGTGGGCCGTAGATAATGGGAATGTCAAACTGCTTCAGATGAAAGGCAATGCCACCAATATGGTCCTCATGACCGTGGGTGACAATCATGCCTTTAATTTTATGATGATTTTCCCTGAGGTAGGTAACGTCAGGTAGCACGATATTCACGCCATGCATTTCATCGGATGGAAATGCTAGGCCTGCATCTACCAGGATGATTTCATCATTAATTTCAAAGACACAGGTATTTTTACCAATTTCATGTAATCCGCCTAGGGGAATGATTTTAAGAGTGTCTTTCTCTATTGTTTTGGTATTACTGGGAGATGGCACAGGGGAAGTGCCCTTAATTCTAGGAGTATCAGACTGGTTGCTACTTTTTGCAGTAGTTCTAGATCGTTGGCTTGTTCTAGATCGTTGGCGCATGAGTTCCTTAATGAAAGGTCAAAAAAATTGTCTGAAAACGTTTAGTAAAGATGTGCTGTAAAGTCTGAAGCGTTAACTACAGGGGAATAGATATCTAAAAAGTTGAGTTTTGTGGCTTTCAGATATTTGAAGCAGTGCTAGGTCTATGCAGCGGCTACGGGTAGTAAATCTAATTCAGCCATTAAACCTTTAAGTTCATTGCTGAGTTCAGCCGGAGCTTCACCTAGAGGTAAACGGCAGGTACCTACAGACCATCCCTGAAGATGCATGGCAGCTTTAATCAAAATGGGATTGGTGGTTGCGAATAGGGCTTTAAACAAGGGCAGTAATTTAAGATGCATATCCCGCGCTGCCACCACTTGACCCTGCTCATAGGCTTGAATCATTTGCTGTAGAGATTCTCCCACGAGGTGGCTGGCAACACTGACAACACCTGTGGCTCCTACTGACAGCATGGGTAGCGTTAAGGAGTCATCCCCGGAATAAATGTCAAAATCAGATGCGGTCAGCCGACGAATTTCGCTTACTTGGTCTAAGTCACCACTAGCTTCTTTGACCGCGACGACATTTGGCACTTTTGCCAAGTTGGCAATGGTAGACGCTGCCAAATTTTGCCCGGTGCGTCCTGGGATGTTGTAAAGCATCACAGGTAAGTCGGGGACTGCGTTTGCGATCGCACTAAAGTGTTTCTGTAATCCAGCCTGAGGAGGCTTGTTATAGTACGGAACTACCTGAAGTGTCCCATCTAACTCTAGCTCAGCTGCCTTTTTGGTTGCTTCAATAGCCTCTGTCGTACTATTCGAGCCAGTGCCAGCAATAATTTTGCCGTGACCCTGGATAGCAGCTTTAATGACTTGAAAAAGCTTGTATTCCTCTTCCCACGTAAGTGTGGGAGATTCTCCTGTGGTACCACATACAACGATAGTATCTGTACCGTGACTGACCAGATGGGATGCTAGCCGCTGCGCAGACTCATAATCGACGGCTCCTGCCTGATCAAAAGGGGTAATCATTGCCGTGAGTACTCGCCCAAAATATGTCACGTCCTATCTATCCTCACTACATCACATCATACAGAAAACTTAATAAAATCCTATCTTCAAAGGATTAATTGACAACCCTGCCAATTGGCATGGCCGTTTGGAACCTCCTATTACAGAATCTATAAACTATTACCTGCTCAAGCTCCCCATAAGGCTTGACTACAAAGCTTTTAACTTTCCGAAGACTAACAACCAATTCAGATGACAGCCTTATTCTAGGCTAGGGCCTTTGGTTTCAGAGCTTGCTTATCCACTAAGAGTTCAGCGATTTGAACGGCATTGAGAGCTGCCCCCTTTCGTATTTGATCACCACTGAGCCAAAGCTCTAAGCCATGATCATGAGAAAGATCACGACGAACTCGACCAACTAACACATCATCCTGACCGCTAGCTTCCATAGGCATTGGAAAATAATTAGTCTGCCAATCTTCAACTACCTTTACACCAGGTGCTGTTTGCAACAGGTCTAATGCCTTACTCACTGTGAGCGGCTGTGTGAATTCAATATTTATGGCTTCTGAATGAGCTCGTAAAACCGGGACCCTTATGCAGGTTGCACTCACACGCAAACCAGGAACCCCAAAGATCTTACGAGTTTCATTCACCATCTTCATTTCTTCTTGGCAGTATCCCTGGTCATTGAGTGGTGAATTATGAGGGAACAAGTTAAATGCCAGTGGATATGGAAATGACTCAGTTGGAGGCTCTTCACCCTGTAATATTGCCTGAGCTTGCTGCTTAACCTCTTCCATTGCCCGAGCTCCCGCTCCACTGGCAGATTGATAAGTTGCAACTACAATGCGTTCCATCGGTTGATGCTGATGTAATGGCCAAAGGGCCACACTCATCAATATGGTGGTGCAATTGGGATTGGCGATGATTCCCTTGTGATTGAGCGCAGATTCAGGATTCACCTCAGGTACCACAAGAGGGACATCTGGGTCCATGCGAAACGCACTAGAGTTATCTATAACAACAGCACCTGCTGTAGCCGCTTTAGGTGCCCATTCTTTAGAAACAGAACCCCCGGCAGAGGCAAGGACTAGGTCAATATCAGCAAAATCTACATCGCTAATAGCTTTAACCTTAATAGGTTTCCCTTTAAAGAATAGCTCCTTCCCAGCCGAGCGCTGAGAAGCTAAAAGAGTCAACTCCTGAACAGGGAAGTTACGCTCTTCCAAAAGCTCTAGCAGTTCGGTGCCAACGGCACCTGTAGCCCCCATAATCGCTACATGATACGCTTCAGGCAAAAGATCTAACCTCCTCATTTATTAATAAAACTTGCGCACAAACAATAATCATTAAAATAGAAAATAAGCCTGATTTAACTTTTAACGAACGAGACAATGCCTACAAATAAATTCTAAATTCTTTTCAGATCCCTAAGCCCACCGCTGAACCATACAGTAGAGTTCCATTTATACAAAGATACCAAAGCTAAAACAGGAATCTCTAGAATGGCCAGATTGCCAAATAATCCCTTGTGTCTTATTCAGCCTTGTGTCTTACTCAGTAAAAGTAATGGGTTAGTTTTCGAGCCTAACTCAAACACAGTCCAAAAGGGAAACACTAGTACTCCTAAAACAATTAGCGGTTCAGCTTACTTCTCCCTACAAATTGCTCCCATGTCCCCAAATCAATTTGCCATGGCTGTATCCGGTTGAAGTCAACCGGCCTACAAGCACCCAAGCTAAAGGCACCATGTAATAAAGCTTGGGTGCTTTACAAATAGCAATCATGAATACTCGCCTATGATACTACACCCATTTAGCCCTGCCTTAATGTTGGCCAATAGTTAATATTCAGTGCGGCTTGCTGGTGTGGGCAGGTAAGAAATTAAGCAAAAAGGCTAAACTTCTTAACAAGGCATCTAAGAGTCAACGCTTCGATATAGGAATAATCAGGTAATATAGCTAACTGCGCTCGCAGCTCATGCTTTGAGCGTTGAATTTTTTAGGTGTTCTTCACACAGCCACGATACTTTAGCCAAATAAAGATGGTGCTGCATCTTGAGTCACAAGACAGCACTCGACTGAGATGTAAAAGTGCTGTCCCTCTAATGGAGCAAAACTTTACAAAGTCAGTTTGTGGTAAAACCTGCTGCGCAACCCAATCAATAAGAACAAAAAGCCGAAATGAAAGTTACCCAGGAAAAACTGCCCGATAGCCAGGTTGGCTTAGAAATAGAAGTTCCTGCAGATATCTCTAAGCAGACTTATGAGCAGACGCTACGTAAGTATATGAAGACGGCTAATATCCCTGGGTTTCGTAAAGGCAAAGTGCCTCGTCAGATCCTGGTACAGCAGTTGGGAGCAAATAGGCTCAAAGCTGCTGCTCTTGAAGAGTTAGTCCAAACTGCTATTGATAAGGCGATTTCTCAAGAAAAAATTGAAGCATTAGGCAATTATCAACTGCGCTCTGGTTTCGAATCCTTAATTGAGCAATTTGAGCCAGGTAAAGTTTTAACTATTTCCGCATCAGTAGATGTTCCTCCTCAGGCTGAACTTGATAAATATCAAGGTCTATCGGTTAAAGCTGAGGAAATTGCTTACAGTGCGGATCGAATCACTGAAACTTTAGAGAGCTATCAGCAAAATCTAGCCAGCCTGGTCCCTGTCGAAGATCGAACAGCGCAGGAAGGGGATGTCGCTGTAGTTGATTTCGTCGGCAAAATTGTTGAAGACGGTAAAGAACCTGAAGAATTTGAAGGAGGCTCTGCCAGCGAATTTCAGGTTGAAATTAAAGAAGGCCGCTTTATTCCAGGATTTGTTGAAGGCATTGTTGGCATGGAGTTGGGCCAAACTAAAGATGTCGAAGTTTCATTCCCAGATGAATATCCTCAGGCGGATCTTGCTGGTAAACCTGCTGTTTTCAGCATCACCTTAAATGACTTGAAGGAGCGCGAACTCCCTGATCTTGATGATGATCTTGCGCAAGAGGTCAGTGAATTTGAAACTCTGGCAGAATTAAAGCAGTCCTTGGAAGAGCGTTTTAAGAAAGAGGCGGAGGATGCGACTAAGGCCAATACAGAAACAGCCCTTCTAGATGAGCTGGTTACTCACCTACAGGTAGAAATTCCCAGAACCTTATTGCAGCGGGAAGTAGATCATATCGTTACCCAGACAGTGATGCAGCTGTCTAATCAAGGTATTGATATCAATAAATTTTTGACCAAGGAGCTGGTCGAAAATATGCGTGAAAATGCAAAGCCTGAAGCAACCGAACGTTTACGTCGCACGCTTGCTTTGGGAGAAGTTGCAAAGCAGGAATCCATCAGCGTTGATGAGGATGCTGTGACTACTCGCATGAAAGAAATGATGTCTGAAGTAGACGATCCGACAAAAATTGATCAAGATCGTTTGAAGCAAGTGGTAAATGAGGATCTTCTTAAGGAAAAGATTTTGACTTGGCTTTCAGAGAACGCAAGTGTTGAGCTTGTGCCTGAAGGTACTCTGGCTCCCAATGAAGAAGCTGACACTGAAACAGCGGCTACTTTGGAGGAAGAATAGTCGTCTGGTTTAAGAACCATTGATTGAGGTTAGCCTTCTCAATCATAGAGTTTACTCATGGCTTAAGCCGATCAAATTCTTTTAGAGATAATAAGGTTGCCGGGTGCGGGCGTTACTACCCAGAAAGGGATTGCATTGCCAATAATGTTGGAATCAATTAAAGGATTGCAAAAAATCCTGCCAGGTGGCTGTTGAAATTGGTCGGTTTTCGCTAGAGTATGGGGGCCTTCCCTACACACATCTCAACTGAGGGATAAGGCATAATGTATAGGGAGCCTATTAATCAATATATGTATTCATCAATGTTTCATCTCTGCCAGAGTACAACAGTACCAGATTTGTCTGGGCACATGTTGTCCAGTGGCACTGACGGAGCAAAAAGTATGCTTCCAGTAGTGCTTGAGCAATCTGGTCGAGGTGAACGGGCGTTTGATATTTACTCACGCCTGCTGAGGGAGCGCATCGTATTTCTTGGCAGTGGTGTAGACGATACGCTGGCTGATTCAATTGTGGCTCAGTTGCTATATTTGGATTCCGAAGATCCCGAGAAAGACGTCCAAATATATATCAATTCCCCTGGAGGATCGATTACCGCAGGGATGGCTATCTACGATACTATGCAGCAGATTCGTCCGGATGTGGTGACCATCTGTTTTGGATTAGCTGCTAGTATGGGGGCGTTTTTGCTTTCTGGTGGGGCTAAAGGGAAACGCATGGCCTTGCCAAGTTCCCGCATAATGATTCATCAGCCCCTGGGCGGTGCTCAGGGCCAAGCAGTTGATATTGAAATTCAGGCTCGGGAAATTTTGTACTTGAAGCAGCGGTTAAATGAGCTATTGGCTGGTCACACTGGGCAGCCTTTGGACAGAATCGCAGAAGATACTGAACGTGATTTCTTTATGTCTGCTGCTGAGGCTGCTGACTATGGCTTAATTGATACCGTGATTTCTCGCGATACAACCGCCGATTTGATGTCAACGCACTAGGTTAGGGCTGATATGTCTAAATATGACTCCCATCTCAAATGTTCCTTTTGCGGGAAGTCTCAGGAACAGGTGCGCAAGTTAATAGCAGGTCCAGGTGTGTATATCTGTGACGAGTGCGTTGATCTTTGTAATGAAATTTTAGATGAGGAACTGTTTGACTCCAGTTCTGCAGTGACTCCTCCGACACCTCGACGAGAGCAGCAACCTGAGCGTAGTCGAAAGTCGCCGTCACATATTTCCCTAAACCAAATTCCTAAGCCTCGTGATATCAAAGCTTATTTGGATGAGCATGTTATTGGTCAGCACGAGGCTAAAAAGGTCCTTTCTGTTGCAGTTTATAACCACTACAAGCGACTAAGTTATGTGCAGTCGGGGGGTGGGCCTGGTGAAGAGAATGTCGAGCTGCAAAAGTCTAATATTCTCTTGATTGGACCTACTGGTTCAGGTAAGACTTTGTTGGCTCAGACATTAGCAAAAATTTTGGATGTTCCCTTTGCTGTAGCTGATGCAACTACGCTTACCGAAGCGGGATACGTAGGTGAGGATGTTGAAAATATTTTGCTGCGGTTATTACAGGTCGCAGATTTAGATGTAGAAGAAGCTCAGCGCGGCATTATCTATATCGATGAGATTGATAAGATTGCTCGTAAAAGTGAAAATCCATCAATAACAAGGGATGTGTCTGGTGAAGGTGTGCAGCAGGCACTTTTGAAGATGCTGGAGGGAACTGTTGCCAATGTGCCACCTCAAGGGGGACGGAAACATCCCTACCAAGATTGTATTCAGATTGATACAAGTAATATCCTATTTATCTGTGGTGGTGCGTTTGTTGGTTTAGAGAAAATTATTGAGCAGCGTATTGGCAAAAAGTCTATGGGCTTTGTACAAGGGTCAGGAGAACCTCAAACACAGTTCAATCGTGATAAGAGAGCTGCTGATGTCCTCAAAAATTTAGAAGCTGACGATATTGTTAAATTTGGGATGATTCCTGAATTTATTGGCCGAATTCCAGCCATATCCGTACTTAATCCACTTGATGAAGAAGCATTGATGGCAATTTTGACAGAGCCTAAAAATGCCCTTGTCAAACAATTTCAGAAGCTCATGCTTATGGACAATGTGAGCTTGGAGTTTAAGCCGGACGCTATTCGTGCGATTGCCCAAGAGGGGTATCGGCGTAAGACCGGTGCACGAGCACTGCGTAGCATTATTGAAGAAATTATGCTGGATGTGATGTATGAGCTGCCTTCAAGGAAGGATATGAAGCGTTTTCAAATTACCCGAGAAATGGTTGAAAAACGCTCTACCGCAGAGTTGCTTATGCATCCCTCTTCATTACCTAAACCAGAATCTGCTTAATTAATTAAAACCAGAGAATACCTGACTTATGTCTGCCTGAATGTCACTCTGTATAAAGCTGAGTGTTGAGGGTTATATGGCTTATATAAAGCTTAATGGGGTCAACCATTACTATGAATGGATTTGCGATGGTTCACCCGGAAGTCGCCCAACTCTAGTGTTTTTGCATGGCTGGGGAGGATCTGCCCGTTATTGGGAAAGTACAGCTCAGGCAATGAAATATGATTTTGACTGTTTGCTATATGATCTGCGTGGATTTGGTAGATCCGCAGCTGCAGTCAAGACAACAGTTGATTTAGGAACTCTGGAAAGTTTTGCAGATGATCTTAATTGTTTATTAACAGCTTTGGAGCTGGAACGTGTCTTTATAAATGCTCACTCTATGGGGGCTTCAGTAGCACTTTACTTTCTTACTCGTTTTTCTCAACGCGTGAATAAGGCAATTCTTACGTGCAATGGGGCTTTTGAATATGATGAGCTTGCCTTTCAAGCTTTTCATCGGTTTGGTAGCTACGTCGTGATGTTTCGCCCATCATGGTTAGCGAATATTCCTTTTGCACCTCAGATGTTTATGGCACGATTTCTGAAAAAAAATATTTCTTATCCTGACAAAAAAATATTTCTTAACGATTTTTTGCAAGCTGATATGGCAACTGCCTTAGGTACCTTAAAGGCCTCTGTCAGTAAGCATGCTACAGAAACAATGCCTCGGGCCTTTTCAGCTATTAGCGTACCCACGCTGATGATATCTGGGGAATATGACAAGATTACCCCTGCTCAGCTCGGGCGTCAGGCGGCGTCCTTGAGCAAGCATATTAAGTATGTAGAAGTGCCGGGTACTGCTCATTTTCCCATGTTGGAGGATGCTTCAACCTATTTGTCGGTGGTCAAAGCATTTCTTGATTAATGGCTAGATACTGCTGAAAAATTTGTAGTGTGCTTCAAAACTTTGAGCAACAAAATTTCAGTGAGTAACGAGGATGGTCTAAATTCATTATTTCTTTTAAAGAAAAAGTTACATACACAAAGCTTGATGGGAATGCTGAATATAGGCATATATGACTGTCTATGATGCTTATATCTCACATAGTTTCTAAAGTTAATTATTTCAGGTAACGATTAGGTAACGTTCTAGGTTCTTTCCAAGAACTATATGTATAAGTCTAAAGTTTGGCTGTAGTGCATTAATGTCGCTGCGATCAGGCAAGAAAAATTACATGGCGATAATTTTTGATGAATAAATAATTCCTAAGAGTATCTACTGACTTAGATATCATCAGTGCACTCTACTGGGTGTGTTGGGGATATCTATCTCGAAGTAATACTTTAAACAGCCAGAGTGAATATACGGAGTCTCTCGGGAAATTTATAGTCCGAGTCCCGTAATCCAACGATGGTGGGCTTAAGTCAACATCCCGACAATGTACTTAAATCACGATTTAACGCCCTAACACAGGATATTTAGTACACTATGGCTACTCAAACCTCATCGCTTCGATCTCGCGGGATGGAGATGCTGATGGCATATAAACAACAGCCATCAATTAAGTTGCGTAATGATTTAGTTCGCTTAAATGCAGGTTTAGTGCGAAAAATAGCGCACCGTGTAAGTCATCAGTGTGCTGAACCTTATGAAGACCTTGAGCAGATTGGCTATCTTGGTTTGATTCGAGCAATTGAACGGTTTGATCCAAGTCAAGGGTGTGCGTTTAGTTCTTTTGCGGTTCCCTATATTCGAGGTGAGATGCTTCACTTTCTGAGGGATCGCGGATCTACGGTTAAAATTCCTCGTCGTTGGCAAGATTTGCAAAAGGCTAGTCAGAAGCTACAAGCTGATCTACTTCGACAATATGGTCGCCAGCCGTCTGATCATGAAATGGCTCAAGCCCTTTGTATTTCGGTTAAAGAGTGGCGTCAGGTGAAAATGGCTAATAAGAATCGTATGCCACTGAGTTTAGACGCTACTGTTTGTCATCAAACTGATTCAACAATTACTCTGGGAGATACCCTGCCGGATATGCATTATCAGCTTCTGCAAGCGCTAGAAGAAGATCGTCAGCAAGTGCAGCGGGCGCTCAGTCAGTTAGAGGATAAAACCCGCTCAGCTATTGAATTTGTCTTTTTTAAGGGACTTTCCCGTAAAGAGGTGGCTGAACGCATTGGTGTGAGTCCGATGACAGTGACTCGTCGCATTCAACGGGGAGTTGATCAAATGATTAATTATTTGCAACCCCAGACATTGCAGACAGATCCCTAGGGTTTGGGTTGCGTTTAGGTTGTTTAAACCTGTAAGAGTGTCAAAAATTTTGCCTCTCTTGGATCCGGTTTTGATATAGATAAAAAGTAGCGGTGTGAAGGGTTGTTTCACACCGCTACTTTTGTATTAAGAAAATAGTAAGTCTATGGTTGGGGTGTTAATCAGATTCAGTAGCCAGTTGTGTTGGTTAAGGAGCAGTCGTGATATTTAAGTTAGCCAACTCTGAAATTAAAGATGATTTCAAATTTCGTCAGCTCCAGGCTCAATTGACGACATGCTGGCAACCTGTAGATTGCTTTGACCGTGCTCCCAGGCAAATTTTGGTGGTGCCTTCCCTTAGCCTTGATCAAGAGGAATTGAGAAAGGTGGAAGGTGTGCATCACTATGAAGAGAGACTGCTGTTTTCACTCCTGCACCTGCGGAATCCTAATACGTCTCTGATCTATGTCACTTCGCAGCCGCTGCATCCTAGCATTGTCGATTACTATTTGGAGCTATTACCAGGTATTCCTAGCTCCCATGCTCAGAGCCGGCTGAATTTATTTTCTACCTATGATGGGTCACAACGGCCCTTGACTGAAAAGATTTTGAAACGTCCACGCTTGGTGGAGCGTATTCGCCATTGTCTTTCTCCCGAGGAAGCCTACATGGTTTGTTTTAACTCTACGTCTTGGGAACAGCAGTTGGCGCTGACATTGAATATTCCACTAATGGCGTTATCTCCAGCGCTGTTGGATTTGGGTACTAAGGCTGGGAGTCGTGAAATTTTTGGTGTCTGTGGTGTACCCCATCCGCAAGGTAGTCAGCTTACATATTGTGTCAAAGATCTGGCTGTGGCCACAGCTGATTTATGGGAGCAACAGCCAACCTTGAAACGTATTGTGATCAAGCTGAATGAGGGATTTTCAGGGGAAGGAAATGCTTTGCTGTTGTTGGATGAGTTGCAAGATGTTGCTCCAGGCCATGCATCTCACAGCCAAAGGGTTGTCAAGATTCACGAAGCACTGAAACATATGCGTTTTCAGTATGTGTATGAAACCTGGGACCACTTTAGTCGCAAGATTGAAGAGCTAGGTGCGATCGCAGAAGCGTTCATTGAGGGTGACATTAAGCGTTCTCCTAGTGTCCAAGGTCACATCACCCCTTTTGGCGAAGTCGAAATTCTATCCACCCATGACCAGATTTTAGGAGGCCCTGATGGCCAAATCTTTTTAGGTTGTCGTTTTCCTGCAGACGGAGCCTATCGGCTGGAATTGCAGGAAATGGGCCGTCGCGTCGGAGAAAGCTTGGCGAAACAGGGAGCCCTTGAAAGGTATAGTGTTGATTTTATTGCGGTGCAGAACGCGGATCAAACTTGGGATTTAAATGCCATTGAAATTAACTTGCGTAAAGGGGGCACTACCCACCCATTTATGGCTTTGCAGCTATTAACCAACGGTAGCTATAACCTGGAGGATGGCCAGTTTTACACTCCCCAGGGGCAACCCAAATATTATCGAGCGTCTGATAACTTACAAAAGGAGCAGTACAAAGGTCTGTTGCCCAATGATCTGATGGATATCATCATGATTGAACAGTTGCACTTTAATTCTATTGCTGGCACTGGGGCTGCATTTCACCTGATGGGTTGCCTCTCGGAGTATGGCAAGCTGGGCCTCACCTGCATTGGAAATACCCCCCAAGAAGCTGAGCAGATTTATAAGCAAGTAGTGGCTGCCCTAGACAAAGAAACGATCTAGCGATTTTTCATCATGCGGGCAATATCGCGTTTTTCTTGTTTTTGCTTCAAGGACTCGCGCTTATCGTGGAGTTTTTTACCACGCCCAATGGCAATGTTGACCTTGACGCGTCCTTTTTTGAGATAGAGCTTTAAGGGGACTAGAGTTAGACCCTTTTCTTCTACTTTGCCAATCAACTTACGAATTTCAGCCTTGTGCAGCAATAGTCGACGTGGACGGCGCGGTTCGTGGTTATACGCCTGGTTAGTCATGTTGTGGGGGGAAATATGGACATTCAGTAGCCACACTTCACCGTTTTTGACCTGGGCATAGCCATCTCGCAGGTTGACCTTGCCAGCGCGGATAGACTTGACTTCAGTGCCCTTTAATTCAATACCCGCTTCATAGCTGTCTAAGATTTCGTAGGTAAATCTGGCCTGGCGATTGTCAGCCATGACTTTGAAGCCGTCACTGGGCTGGGATTTTTTATTGGTTTTCGCCATGTTGACTTAACGTTGTGGTAACTATGAAAAATACTGAAGTCCTCGGGTCTGTTATTGTAGCGGGCTATTCCACCACTACACACCATTCATGAAGTTCGTAGTCGACGCAGCCATTTTCAATCAGCGGATCGGCTTTGACAATGGCTTCGGCTTCGGCTAGAGACGATGCTTGGAAAAGCAACATGCCACCGCCATGCTCAGCCCAATACCCGGTTTTGGCTTGGTGTCCTTTTGCAATTAAATCGTTGACGTAGTCAACATGGGCAGGCACAAACTGGTCAAACGTGGATTTATTGACAATCCCACGCTCAATTTTGACAAACCAGGCCATAAGCAACCTTCGGAGATAGTGGCCTTGGTTTTGGACTAAGGCCTTACAAAATACATTGTAGAAAGATTAATGGCTAACCTATGAATTCGCAGCGATTCTTCATTGCTCTGGTGCCACCATCGGAGATTCAAGCGTCTGTCAATGAGATTAAGGGCTACTTTGAGCAACAGTATGACTCTTGTAAGGCATTTAATTCACCGCCTCACATTACGTTGCAGGCTCCGTTTGAGTGGCCTAAAGAGCGGGATATGGATGAGTTGACTGAGGGATTGAAGGGGTTTGCTGTGGGAAGGGAGGAGGTTGCGATCGCACTGCGTAATTTCGGAGCCTTTCCTCCCAACGTCATTTACGTGGATGTCGTTCATGTTCCAGATTTAATGAGCCTACAAAAAGATTTAGCCATATTTATGGAAACTAGATATGGTGTTGTCGATCGCCGTTATCGTAACTTCTGTCCCCACATTACCGTTGCCTTTAGAGATCTCACCAAAACGGCATTTCACCAAGCTTGGCCAAAATTTCAACAAAAAACATTAGCGTTTGACTTCATAGCCCAACAATTGACGCTACTGCGTCATGACGGTCACCGTTGGCAAATTCATCAAAATTATTCACTCTCAACTTCACTCTGATATCGCCATGCCGCCTGGAAAAAATCCCGCTCACAGACCATGGCATAGCGATACGTAGATCGAATCAACGCACTGTCTGCTGCATATTCATCCACAATGGCTTCTAGCTGAGCTGCTAAGGGTTCAAACTCGTCGCTGCTATATGTGGCAATCCAATCCCCATAGGTATGCTCTGGAATGCCACCCTGGGCGAGCTGTTGACCTAAATAGGCGTACAGACGCATGCATGGCGACATGGCGACAGCTGTGACCCCAATAGACTGACCCCAGGCCGTTGCCAATAAAAAATCCGTATATTGCCGTGTAGCTTTTCCGGGGCTCACCTGGGTCAGGTCTACATGCCAAGTTTGAGCATAGCTCTGGTGTAGCTTGAGTTCTGATAACACCCCAGCCGCCAAATCATGAAATACATTAAAGCTCTGCCAGGTGGGAGCTTTGGCCGCTGCAATGCTATAAGCTCGGGCAAAGGCTTCTAGAAAGAATGCGTCCTGACCCACATAGTAGGCAAAGGTCTTTTGGGGAAGTGTACCGTCTGCAATACCTTGAACAAATGGATGGGCAAGGCTTTCATTGGCCAGGTCTAGGTGGTCTTGCCAAAGCTTGGAAGAAAGGACCATAGGATAGGGATCAGCGGTCGAACTGCGGGTGACATTATAGAATTAATAGGCTACGACCCCATTGGTTTTCATCGTCTAAGCCCATTGCCTAATGTTAGACCTGTCCGACCTCAAACGCGAAAGCGATCTGCTCACTAATCGCCTGGGCAAAGCTCAGGAGTATCTTTGACCTGCCTGCTATTCAGGCAAAAATTGATGACCTAGAGCAGGTAGCTGCCCAACCAGACTTTTGGGATAACCAAGAACAAGCTCAGAAGACACTACAAACGCTGAACGAATATAAGTCTTATTTGGAACAGCTCAATACTTGGAATATTCAACTTGATGATATTCAGACCATTGCAGAATTACTGGAAGTAGAGTCAGATCCAGCCCTTTTATCTGAAGCGCAAGAAACAGCTCAAAATCTAGCCAAGGCCCTTGACCAGTGGGAGCTACAACAGCTGCTTTCGGGTCCCTATGATAAGAACAGTGCTGTCGTTACCATTAATGCTGGGGCAGGGGGGACCGACGCTCAGGACTGGGCTGAAATGCTACTACGGATGTATACCCGCTGGTGTGAGCAGCACGGTTACAACATCAGGCTGGTGGAAGAATCTAAAGGAGATGAAGCGGGGCTAAAGTCGGCCACCCTAGAAATTGATGGGCGCTATGCCTATGGCTATTTGAAGGCAGAAAAGGGGACGCACCGACTGGTGCGCATTTCTCCGTTTAACGCCAACGGCAAGCGGCAGACTAGTTTTGCGGGCATTGAGGTGATGCCGGTTTTAGATGACACCATCGAGCTAGATATTCCCGATAAAGACCTGGAAATTAAAACATCCCGTTCTGGGGGAGCAGGTGGTCAGAACGTGAATAAGGTGGAAACGGCTGTGCGGATTACTCACCTGCCGACAGGCCTGTCTGTGCGGTGTACCCAGGAGCGATCGCAACTGCAAAATCGTGAAAAAGCCATGGCTTTACTAAAAGCGAAGCTGTTAGTCATTGCTCAAGAACAGCAAGCCCAGGCGATTGCTGATATTCGGGGTGACATGGTAGAAGCTGCTTGGGGAAATCAGATTCGTAACTACGTCTTTCACCCTTATCAAATGGTGAAAGATCTACGAACAAATGTTGAAACTACAGCAGTTGACGATGTTATGAATGGCGAGCTTGATCCATTTATTCAGGCATTACTTCAGCAAGAAAATCAAATTACTCAAGAATCAACCGTGTAGTCGACCGGGGTATAGTGAGACCTGATACATTACTTAATGTTTGAAAGAATTCTAGTTCTAGCCTGTTGCGTCAATATTTAGCCTAATGGCCTAGGCGTTTGTAGCCGTTGCTGATTTCAGGGATGAATCGATCTGACAAGATTGCTTTAAATCAGTATTTTTTAGATTAAATCCTCCCGAAGATCAACAACGACCATTTTTATTTATTACTTAAGAGCTATGTCCCAATCGCCTCCGCCTTCTGTAGACCCACAACCCATGGAGCCTGCCCCCAGCTACGTCAAACTAGCCATGCGCAATATGGTCAAAAAAGGTAGTAAATCGTTATTTCACTTTTTTCTGACCGCTATGGGCTTACTAGGAGTGTTGATTGGTTTGGCTTACCTTACCCGGTGATTCCATTGACTCAAACTTTAGTGCCCGAGGTAGAGCTTTGGGTAGAGGCGACAGAGCTTTTACCCAAGCAGCCGGACTTACCCCCTACGTCGGCTTGGCAAACCTGGTTTAATATTTGGCTTAGGGAACTAGCTCCAACGGCATCCCCCATAGGTCGATACGAGATTAACCTTCTGCTTACGAATGACGTTACCATTCAAGAGTTAAACGCTACATATCGTCACCAGGATAAGCCCACGGATGTCCTAGCCTTTGCGGCTCAAGAAACGGAAATCCCTGGAGCTCAAACCATTTATCAAACATCGCCTATTCCCTTGGGTGATCTGATTATTTCTGTGGAAACTGCTCAGCGGCAGCGTCACAATGATAATTACTCCCTGATTCAGGAGTTGGCTTGGCTGGCAGCCCACGGTCTTCTGCACTTATTGGGATGGGATCATCCTGATGATGCGGCTCTTCAAAATATGCTAGAGAAGCAACATAGTCTTCTGAAGTGTATTGATTTGACGTTTTAGCAAGATAGGTGATATTTCCTGAATCTGGATAGGTAATATACGATTACAGATTTTGATAAAGGTTAATATAATCGACAAAATGATAATTCTTTCGGGAACCTATTTAGTAGTTTCAGGCTTCGATTAATTAGGTCCGAAGATTATATAAGTCTTATTGATGGACTAAGCAGTAGCTCCGGCATTTAGTTTGCGGTGGCTGCTAGCTAAATTAAGCGGTCTTGCGCTTTTTGTGCTGACTGAATATACATCACCTCTTAAGGTTTGTGCATGTCTATTTCCTCTAACCTTCAAACTGCTCCTAAGAGTAAGAAAGAAAGCAAAACTGCTTGGCAGGTTGCCCCGAATTTATTCACTAGTTTTCGCTATGCATGGGCAGGGATTATCTATGCCGTCAGAACCCAGCGAAACTTTCGTATTCATTTAGGCATTGGTCTAGTAGCGTTGTTTCTAGGAGTAATGCTGCACATCAAAGCAATTGAAGCCGCTGTGGTTGCTATTACCATCAGTGCTGTTCTGGTGATGGAGCTGATGAATACAGCTTTAGAGTCTGTGGTGGATCTAACGGTTGGCCAGACCTACCATGAGCTGGCTAAGATTGCAAAGGATTGTGCTGCTGGGGCTGTTCTGATCTCTGCTATGGCTGCCTTGCTTGTGGCTGGATTTATATACTTGCCACCGCTACTTGTGCTGTTGAATACTGGGATCGCTTAAGCTAGGCTCATTGAGCTTTAGGCAAACAATGATCTTAGTCATTGATAATTACGATAGTTTTACCTACAACTTGGTTCAGTATCTAGGAGAGTTGGGACAAACGCTTCCTGTTGCATCTGACATTCGTGTCTTTCGTAATGACCAAATTACATTGGCGCAGGTTCGTGATTTGTCACCGGATGGAATCCTAATCTCTCCGGGGCCTGGCACTCCTGACGATGCCGGCATTTCTTTGGAAATAATTCGAAAATTGGGTCCAACTATTCCGATTTTGGGGGTATGTCTGGGACACCAAAGCATTGGTCAGGTATTTGGTGGTATCGTCACAGCCGCCGCTGAACTGATGCATGGCAAAACATCCCCCGTGACCCATACAAATCAGGGGGTTTTTGCAGGTCTTGAAAATCCATTGACGGCAACTCGTTACCACAGCTTAGTCGTGGAGCGAGCGAGCTGTCCTGAGTGTTTAGAAATCACTGCTTGGGTTGATGACGGCACGATTATGGGGGTTCGTCATCGCGAGTACCCTCATATTCAAGGAGTGCAGTTTCATCCTGAAAGTGTGTTGACTAAATCAGGTAAACGGCTCCTGCATAACTTTTTGAGTCCTATTCCGATGAAGGTACCGGCCACCGTCTAAGGGGTTTGGGGCTTTTGACAGGGCGGTATGACCCAGAAAACTGGCTGTCTTTCTTAGCGAGTATTCCAAGCCTGTGGCACTATAACAAGTCATGGACAGTTGATCTCAATGGGATGTGAGGACACTATGAAACGGCGGCAATTGCTTCAAAATGCCAGTGCAGCCTTCGTCAGTACTCTTGGATTGGGCATTGCTTCTCATTGGCAAGCCTACCAAGCGCAAACGGGCACCTTAAGCATCACAGCACTGGGGCATATGTGTTTCCAGTTTTCCGGTGGTGGTAAGACCATTTTGACCAACCCGTTCAGACCTTTGGGCTGTACTGAAGGTTATACAGCTCCAAATTTGGCTGGTTCAGACCTGGTATTGATTAGTAGCCGATTATTTGACGAAGGATTTATTCCTGAAGGCACAACCGTCAACTATCTAGATGAACCAGGTGCCTATGAGATCAATGGTCTCAGTGTTCAAGGTGTTGGTATGCCCCACGATCGAGAGGGGGGGAGAAGATTTGGTACGAATACGGCTTGGCTATGGACTCAAGCTGGGGTCAAGGTTGTTCACCTTGGCGGGGCTGCAGCACCCATTGATTTAGAAGATAAAATTTTGATTGGTCGCCCTGATGTATTACTGCTACCAGTAGGGGGTGGCTCCAAGGCTTACAATGCCACGGAAGCGGCGGCGGCTGTGCAGAGCTTGCAGCCCAAATTGGTTATCCCGACTCAATATCGCACCAGTGCTGCCAACGACAGCTGTGAACTGCAAGGTGTCGATGAGTTCCTAGGAGCAATGGCGGGTACACCTGTTGACCGAGTTGGTAGTACGCTGACACTTCAGAGTGGTAGCTTGCCAGCCAGTGGTATGCGAATTAAGGTTCTCTCTTAACGTAGCAAAACTGCTCACATGTCCATGAATTCAGAATATCAACAGCGACGACAGGCTGTGATGGCCGCTATTGGTCAAGGTACTGCTATTTTTGGTAGTGCTCCAACAGCTGTCATGCACAACGATGTGGAACACCCATTTCGTCAGAACAGTGATTTTTTCTATCTGACGGGGTTTAATGAGCCGGATGCGATCGCAGTCCTAGCTCCCCATCACGAAGAGCATCAGTTTGTGCTGTTTGTCAGACCCAAGGATAAGGAAAAAGAAACCTGGTCCGGTTATCGCACAGGTATAGAGCTAGCCAAGCAAAAGTATGGAGCCCAGGAAGCTTATCCCATTGAAGAATTAGCTGAAAAGCTACCTCAATATGTGGAAAATGCTGATCGGCTTCATTACCATTTTGGTGATGATGGTCGTTTAGACCAGCACATCCTGGCCCTATGGCGAAGACTATTAGCCAAGTACCCAAAACGTGGACGAGGCCCGGTAGCCATTGAAGATGGGCGGCTGTTAATGCAGCAGTTTCGCCGAGTCAAAAGCGCCAGCGAACTGGAACAGATGCGTAAAGCCATTGCTATTTCAGCCAAAGCCCATAATCATGCCATGGCTATTACCCAGCCTGGTCGCTATGAATATGAAATCCAGGCTGAAATGGAACATATATTTCGCTTAGAAGGGGCTCTAGGGCCGGCTTATCCATCGATTGTGGCCTCTGGTGCCAATGCCTGCATTTTGCATTACATCGAAAACGATCGCCAAATGCAGACGAACGATCTGCTGCTCATTGATGCAGGCTGCGCCTACAACTACTACAATGCCGACATTACCCGCACCTTTCCCGTGGGAGAACGCTTCACGTCTGAGCAGCGCATTCTCTATGAATTAGTCTTAGAAGCTCAGCTCAAGGCGATTGATGCCGTTCAACCAGGGCGTCCCTTTAATGACTTTCATGATGCGGCTACTCGCACAATTACCGAAGGATTAGTCGAGTTAGGTCTGCTTAAGGGCAGCGTAGACACATTAATCGAAGAGAAAAAACATAAAGCCTTCTTCATGCATGGTACCGGTCACTTTTTAGGGCTGGATGTACACGATAGTGGTACTCTACGGAATTCGGATAAAACCTGGAAACCCTTTGCGCCTGGCAATGTAGTCACGGTTGAGCCAGGTATCTATATTGCTCCAGACTATGAACCTGAAGAGGGACAGCCCGATGTGGAACAGCGTTGGCGTGGTATAGGTATCCGTATTGAGGATGACGTTCTGGTCACCCAAACTGGCCATGAAATTCTGACAGCAGCTGTGCCTAAAAGCATTGCTGCGATGGAATCGCATGCTGAGTATGCTTAGTCACTAGGGAACTGTATAAATAGTTTTCTTGTATTAATTTCTTTTGATAAGGGCACTTTAACGATGAACTGGAGTTAATCTAGCTCGTCGCTGGTGGCAGGTTTCCCTAACGATTCTTGTCTGAAACTACAAAAGTCAGATGAATCAAAGAAAGGAGTATCCTGAAAACCGCACAATTTTGATGTTCGATATCTTAAACATTGCACAAATGCGGTTACTCTTGTCTTGCAATATTGATCTCGGGTTTACTTGAGCCAGTTAATGGCTGTGGGATCATCACTGTTAGAAGGAACTGAAGCTGTGCATTGGAATCCTTTACTTTCTAGTAAGGCGGTAGCCTCCAGAATGTCTAGCTTGACGTCTGGCGTGATTGGTATTTTGGGGGCTGTGCTGATTGCCTTGCCAGCCGATGCTGCCAATCTTCAGTTTTGGCGTTTTGACCAGCAGCAAAATCGTCTGACATTTACAACGGACACTCGGGTCCAGCCAACAGCCAAGTTGATTTTTAATCCGACCCGTTTAGTCATTGATTTACCAGGTACTCAGGTGACGAGTGCGACTTCTCGACAGCGACTACAAGAAGGGTTGCGTGAAGTCCGCGTGGGTCAATTAGATGACCAAACAGCCCGCATTGTGATTGAAGTAGCCCCTGGTTATAGCCTTGATCCACAACAAGTGGAAGTTCGGGGCGAAACCAATCGTCGTTGGTTTGTGCAGCTGCCTGAACTAGTGGCTACCGATGATGAGGACCGCCCAAGACGCTCATCATCATCTGCTCGAGTTAATCAGTCGTCGGATCAAGCCGAGCGCGCATCTGGGCGGACAACAAACCAGGTGACAGCGGATGCTAACGCGTCAGCCCAGAGTCAAAGCACTCAGGTGCAAAGTATTGTGGCAACGGCTGATGGCTTTTTTATTCGCTTATCGGGTGATACACCGGAGGTGCGCCTTAGCCGCTCCCGGCGACGGGATCCAGAACGAAAAATCACCTTAGAACTACCCAACAGCTCTGTTTCGCCCAGATTAACGCCAGCGTCACTGCCAGACAATCGTTACAGTATTGAAAATTGGGAGATATCTCAGAGCGACTCAACGGTGTTTATCACTATGACTCTGGGGGATGACAGCCCTGACTGGCAGACCATTACGACTGAAATTGGTAGTAGTCTCCGGGGAATTTCTGTACTTCCTGATGGAGTAGCGATTCGAGATATTCCTGATAGTGCGCCTAGTAGCACTGTTCCAGTACCCTCTACAGCGGTGACGAGACGTCCTTCAGAGCGACCTTCTAGTCCCTCTGACAGAGCTAGGGTTAACCCAACTGAGCCTTCTTCAGCTTCGAGCGATCTGCCTCGGGTACCCCAAGGGCGCATTGTTGTTGCCATTGACCCTGGGCATGGAGGACGTGATCCGGGTGCTGTCGGAATTGGCGGTCTGCAGGAGAAGCAGGTGATTTTTCCAATTTCTCAACAGGTTGCCGCTATTCTACGGGAGCAAGGGGTAGATGTGGTTATGACCCGCAATAGTGACATCGAGCTCGATCTTGACCCCCGCGTTCAGATTGCTGAACGTGCAGATGCAGACCTATTTGTCAGCATTCATGCCAATGCTATTAACTTGAGTCGGCCCGATGTTAACGGTTTAGAAACCTACTATTATTCTGGTGCAGGAGCTCGGTTTGCGCGCACAGTGCATGATGTAGTGCTGCGCATGATGGGGATGTCCGATCGGCGTGTAAGACAGGCTCGTTTCTATGTGCTACGCCGTACCTCAATGCCAGCAATCTTAATTGAAGTAGGATTTGTCACAGGTGCGGAAGATATTCACAATCTGCGTGATCCAGAGTGGCGCAGTGAGATGGCTAATGCGATCGCACGCGGAATTTTAACCCACATCCAGCGCGAATTCTAGAAAGCAAGCTAATTGCATCATTAGCTTGCTATAAAAGGTGTATCTGGAAAAAGAGTGTTGATTATTTATGTTCCGGGTGTTCAGTAGCCTCACAGGGCTCGCCAAGAGTGTTAATCTTACGAATTAGCTGTTGTAGGCGACCAAAGTCACGGTGATTAAATTGGAATACCAGGCGAGACAGCTCTGCTGTTTCATCATCTTGCTCTTCTGGTAGCGCATTTGACATTTCTATTTTGCCAGCAGCAACAATATCGCTAAATGATTGATTGAGCTCCTCTAACGCTCCAGACCGCAGGCAAGAATTGAGCCTTATCACCAAATGATCACCAACATATCGGCTGGAATGAAACACTCGATAATAGTTTGTTATTTCCTGCCATGCGTCATTGATGTTATCGGTCATAACATAAAGGCTAGGATCGTCGTCACTGATCAGTCGATTGGCCATTAAGTGATCGCGTATATAGGTATCCCAACCTTGCCAATAGTTGCCACCAGGGTGATCAATCAACACAATAGGTATTGGTTCGGCTTTCCCAGTTTGGACGAGTGTTAACGACTCAAACGCCTCATCTTGAGTCCCAAAACCACCTGGAAATACTGCTAAGGCATCACATTCCCTCAAAAAAAATAGCTTGCGTGTAAAAAAATATTTGAATGTGAGCAGTTTTGGATCATTCTCCATAATTGGGTTAGAGCCCTGCTCAAACGGTAACTGAATATTCAGACCAAAGGAATGCTCGACGCCAGCTCCTTCATTACCAGCTTCCATGATGCCTGGTCCGGCACCAGTCATAATCATGAATCCCTGTTGTGCTGCTCGTTGGGCAAAGGTCTTTGCTAACTGGTAATCAGGATGCTCTGATGGAGTACGTGCTGACCCAAAAATGGCTATTTTTCGGGTATGGCGGTAAGGATAGAAACCCTGAAAACCCAGTTCCATATCCTGTAATGTATTGCTTAAAATCTTCCAATCCAGCCGATCAGCCTCTCGCCCAATCATTCTTACTAGGGTTTCTAAAATCTGTTGAATTACAATCCCATGTTCCATGGAGGGCAACTGGGTGACAATTTCAGAAATCTTCTCTTGTAAGTGAGTGGGCAATTTTGTTGTAGAGGTCACCATAAAACACGCAGTTAGTGAAGATTCTTAAGCGTTGAATCAGAGCATCTAGCTCCCCAATTGTATAGCAATGGATTGATTCAATAGGATGCTGGTCTCTCCTAATTGCTACAGCACTCTCTATGTACCTAACGCTCCTTGTTATCTCTAGTAATTGAGTCAACTCATTGAGTCAACGCAATCGGTATTCTTGCAGTATTAGAGCGTGATTGCAGTTTAGCAGTCTGTGCCTGTTGTGCACAGACTGCTCTTTCAGTTGCTTCAGCCTCTAAAAATGAACGGCTCCAACAGAAACTGTTGAAACCGTTTATTTCTGAAAATTTGAACTTACCCGATCTATCTGCACCCTATATCTGTCTCAGTATATTGGGTTACAGCTAAGTCATTTAGCCAATAATAAATCCATAAAACCAAATCAAACGCCTATAGATACTTCTCAAGAGTATTTGCCAAGGTGGTTTTGGGGACAGCACCCACTACCATATCAACCCGTTGCCCATCTTTAAAAATCATCAATGTTGGAATACTTCTGATACCGTACTGGCTAGCAACTTTTGGGTTATCATCCGTGTTGACCTTAACAACCTTGACTTTGCCATCGTACTGTTCAGAAATCTCATCCACAACGGGAGCAACCATCCGGCAAGGACCACACCAAGGGGCCCAAAAGTCTACAAGTACCGGTAGTTCACTTTTGAGAACTTCTTGTTCGAATGTCGAATCTGTGACTTGTGCGGCTGACATCCCTATATTCCTTGTCGACAAATATCAGATTCTTACCATAGCTGATTTTGGCTTGTGACTCATCTCAGCAGTGGAAAAATCAACCTTAAGAATACTCCTTTATGACCGCTTCCATGGACTGCAAAAGTTTTATTGCAGGTTTTTTGTGCCCAACCTGACTAGTGTCATAGGTCTTATTCAAACTTGAGGAATTATCAATAATTATCAAATTTGGTTCATATAGGAACCGCCTAAACCAAACAGGTTTAGGCGGAGTGTGGTGTGAGGAGTGAACGGAAACTTCCGTCTCCGCTTTCAGTCCTATTGTAGGTCAAGTCTCAGCTTTTGCCATCCCCTACACTTGAGGTCTGACGCGGATTATAAGTTTTGTTTTCTTGTGTCTGTAAGAAAACGTAGTGTTAGTGACGCTGGTCATCCTCAAGGTGTGATAACAATCATCATCTTGAGAAAATCATGAATAACACTCCACAATTTTTTTGAAAATCACCTTTTAATTAAAAAACATACTCAGAACATGCTGCCTTGTGATCTAAAAAGCTGATGCTCTGAATATATCTTAATATGGCCTACTTACCCATGCCCAACTGCTGAGCTTTTTGGTACACTTTCCCTTCCGTCAGCAATGAGGGAGCAATGACAACCTCTACCTGTTGCATATCCTTTAAGTCTTTAGCTCCCAGGGTGCCCATGCTGGTTTTGATGGCTCCTAACAAATTATGGGTACCGTCATCGAGCTGGGCTGGACCCCGCAAAATCTGCTTCAGACTACCGGTTGTGCCTACTTGGATACGTGTCCCTCGGGGGAGTACTGGGCTGGGAGTTGCCATACCCCAGTGAAATCCACGACCAGGAGCTTCGGCTGCTCGGGCAAACGGTGACCCAATCATGACTGCATCGGCACCGGAAGCAATCGATTTGCAGATATCCCCCCCTGTGACTAAACCTCCATCTGCGATTACCGGTACATAACGTCCTGTTTCACGTTGATAGTCATCTCGAGCGGCTGCACAGTCGGAGACAGCGGTTGCTTGGGGAACACCCACACCTAATACACCTCGTGAGGTACAGGCTGCGCCGGGACCGATACCAACCAGAACACCTGCTGCGCCTGCTTTCATTAGCTCTAGGGTGACTTCATAGGTAACGCAGTTGCCTAAAATCACTGGCATAGGCATGTCGGCACAAAATTCTGCCAGATCTAACGGAGTGATAGATTCAGGAGAGAGATGGTTGGTAGATACTACCGTTGCTTGAATAAAGACTAGATCAGCCTCGGCTGCGGCTACTGTTGTGCCATACTTGGCTGCCCCCATTGGAGTCAGGCTAACGGCTGCGATCCCACCTTGAGTCTTGATCTCTGAAATGCGCTGCTTAATTAGCTCTGGCTGAACTGGCTGAGCATAGATTTCTTGCATGAGAGGGACAAACTCTGCTTTGCCGACAGAGACAATGCGGTCCAACACAGGGTTGGGGTCGGCGTAACGAGTTTGAATACCTTCTAAGTTTAAGACGCCGAGAGCACCAAGCTTTGACAGGTCAACTGCCATGCGGACGTCAACAACACCGTCCATCGCACTGGCAATAATCGGAACTTCACGTTCTACGTTACCAAGGGTCCAACGCGTGTCGGCTAGTTCTGGATCTAGGGTTTTCGGGCCGGGCACCAATGCGATTTCATCAATGCCATAGGCACGTCTTGCTGTTTTGCCACGACCAAGTTGAATGTTCACTGATATCTCCTTCCCAAGATCATTAGGTAAGCCTAGCAAAGAAAGAAATCGATACTCAATTGTTTGTTGGCGGGTCACTTAGGAATTTGGCTCAAGGCGTCTTTATACTGAACGAGTGATTGTCGTTTAAGGCTTGAGCATGGCAAGGTAGAGCCATTTTTCAAGATAAACTCTCATTAGAGTAAAAACACCCTACACCCTATTGGTGCTTTAACACACTAATGTTGATGGGGTAGCGAGATATTCTTCAGCAATGGGGGATGGCTAAGCCGCTTGACCTTTGGGCAAAATAGGTGTCATCTGTTCCGGAATCGGAGGTTTAATCTTAGAAACCTTTAGGCTACAGAATCAGATGCAACTTAGACTCCATTATTGATTTATTGGCAATCAACGTGAATTTATCGTCACTAAAGTTTTTTAGGAATCTGCGTGCTAATAATCGTCAGTTTGCGGTTATCGGATTGGGGCGTTTTGGGCGAGCTGTCTGTCTTACGCTCCATGGTATGGGGTATGAGGTTTTGGGGATTGATTCTGATGAAAATCGGGTTGCTCAAGTCCTAACTGATCAAATTGCAGCCCATGCTGTGCAGATGGATTCTACCCAGCCGTCCGCTTTGCAAGAGGCAGGCATTCCTGACTTTGATACGGTGATTGTTGCCATTGGTAATTACATCCAGGAGAGCATTATTACGACTCTCAATGTTAAAGAGGCAGGCGTTGCTAATGTAGTTGCCAAAGCGTCTACAGAGATTCATGGTAAGTTGCTCCAGCGAGTAGGGGCGGATCATGTTGTCTTTCCAGAGTTTGAAATGGGCTGTGAACTCGCTCGCTCGCTAACGCGTCCAGGCGTGCTCGATCGGTTTGAGCTTGATCCAGATCACAGCATTGTAGAGGTGGTCGTTCCTCAAGAATTTGACGGTAAAACCATTGTGGAACTCGATCTACGAAATCACTATGGGTTAACCTTGATGGCTATCAGCAAAGCCAATGCTATGGACAAGTTTGAGATCAATCCCAGTCCAGTGACTCGATTGAGAGCTGGAACCTTGATGGTAGTGGTGGGTTCTAACAAAGGCATTGATAAGCTACCTATGTAGAGCTAGGTAAGTAGGGGTATGAAAGTCATTGGCCTGATGAGTGGTACCTCTGTCGATGGCATTGATGCAGCTTTGGTGGAGGTAACAGGTAAAGGATATGGGGTGAAGGTTGAACTGTTGGCGGCTCATACTGCTGACTATTCACCGTCTCTGCGAGATCGCATCCTGGCCGTATGCGCTAATAAACCTTTAGCGATGGCCGATATTGCTGGCATGGATGACGATATTGCGATCGCCTTTGCTAACGCTGCCAACCATTTAGGTACAGCTGAATTAATTGCTTCCCATGGCCAAACGGTTTATCATCGGCCCCCAACCGCCCAGCAGATGGGCTATAGCTGGCAAATGGGACGTGGAGAGCTAATTGCGGAGCTCACCCAAACACCTACCATCAGTAACTTTCGTGCTGCTGATATTGCAGCTGGTGGCCAGGGGGCTCCCCTGGTGCCACCGGTAGATGCTAGTCTTCTCAGTCATGCTCAGCACCATCGCTGTGTACAAAATATTGGCGGTATTGGCAACCTCACTTACCTGCCGCCTTGGGATCGAGCGGGTCCACCACCAGCAGCTATTGTTGGCTGGGATACGGGGCCTGGTAATGCCCTGATCGACTGGGCTGTGAGCCTGTTTAGCGATGGCAACCTAACCTATGATCACAACGGTGACTGGGCAGCCCAAGGGCACCCTTGTCAGCGCTTAATTGATCAGTGGCTTGCTCAGTCATTTTTTCGGCAGCCTCCTCCAAAATCGACAGGACGGGAACTATTTGGTGCTGACTATGGTCAGCGGTGTTGGCAAGAGGCTCAGGCACTTGATCTGAGTCAAGCCGATTTTCTATCGACTTTGACAGCCTTTACGGCTGCAACTATTGCTGACAGTTACCAACAGCTACCCTGTCTTCCAGATGAGGTCTTGTTGTGTGGCGGAGGTAGTCAAAATGGATATTTGCGATCGCAGCTTCAGCTTAGATTGCCTAGCGTCAACCTTATGACTACTGATGATGCTGGTATCAGCAGCAGTCATAAGGAAGCTATTGCTTTCACTGTCCTAGGATATTGGCGTTGGCATCAACATCCAGGTAATATCCTTGCTGTTACCGGTGCTCGTCAACCTTGCCTGCTTGGCAACATTTATACAGTTGGTGATAGCGTTAACAACTAACAACTGAACCACAGGGTACGGTGTGACGATAGCCATAGCTATCGTTTTCATCTCTTCCGTAAGGGTATACCTGTTAAGGTTAAGAACACATGCACTCAGAGCTTTAAGGTTTAACGTCTCAAATCCATAAACTGTTGATTGTTCGATTGCGCATTTTCATCAAACCACTAGGGAGAACACGTGAGTCACAGTTTTCTGATTGAGCCAGGACGCTGGACCCTTCAAGGGAGTTGGTTAGCCAGGGATTTACTCCCTATAACTGTCAAAGGCAAAATCCTGGTTGCTTGGAATAGCAATGATTGGTTCACAATGGTTACCAAGCTCATTTTTCCTAATGGAGAATTAGACGATATTTCCTTGCAGTATAAAGGGCGGATTGTCAGAGGCGATCGTCAATACACATTTGTATTGCAGCACAGTGTCCTTGGGCGAGTAGAAGGTGAAGGTTGGATCGCCCCTAGTTCAATTGTTCAACAATACTGGGCACTGCAGGATAGACAAATGCGTACCGGGTTTGAAACCCTCTACCGCCTAAGTCCAAAGCGATATCATTTCTCCGGAGGCATTATGGCAGGTCATCATCTGACCAGCACCATGGAAGCTGTCGTTGAACGTCATCAGAGTTAGGCTGATGAAACTATTCTTCAAGTTGCTATCAATTCGCCCTGGGAGTTTGTTTAGTCCTATGTATTGATAGATAGTCGAACTCTCAAATTGTGTTTTTAGACACCAAGGCTAATAAAATTTGGGCGTTGCTGATCCCCAGGAGGATTTAATCTGACAATGCTGATGTGGGGCAATTTTGTCAGATCGATTCATCCCTGAAATCAGCAACGGTAAAATTGGCTACTTAATTCTCTAGACTGGGAATTAAGGCTGAATGAGCTTGCTTTATAAGCTCGCACTGTCAACCTTGCAAAAATCGCAGTGGCTATATTGTTGGTTTAGAAGCGCAGCGTTCAATGACAGACAATAACTTCGGTCGTAGACTTGCCAATCGCTATGAGCTCATGGACTCCATAGGCCAAGGCTCCATGGGAAAAGTCTATTTGGCCAAAGACACGCTGCTTGGTGGTGTGCCGGTTGCTGTTAAATTTTTGGCTCAAACCCTGCTAAATGAGCAAATGACCCAGCGATTTATGCATGAGGCCATGACCTGTGCCCAGCTGGGAAATAACAGTATCCATGTCGTCAGAGTTACCGATTATGGTGTGGCTGATGATGGTGTGCCGTTCTACGTCATGGAATATCTGAAGGGCAAAAATCTGGGCCAAGTGATTCAGTCTCATCCCCTACCAGTCAAACGATTTCTCGATTTTACTAGACAAATTTGTTTAGGCCTTCAGACAGCTCATAAAGGCATTATTCTCGATGGTCAGCTTGTGCCTATTATTCATCGAGATATCAAACCTAGCAATATTCTGGTCACTCAAAGTGCCAGTGTAGGGGAGCTGGTCAAGGTTTTAGATTTTGGTATTGCGAAGTTGACGCAAGCCGGTATCAGTGAGCAAACCAGCAGCTTTTTGGGAACCTTAGCCTACGCGTCACCAGAGCAGATGGAAGGTCAAGAGCTGGATAGTCGTTCTGACATCTACAGCTTGGGTGTCATGATGTACCAGATGTTGACAGGTACGCTGCCATTATGTCCGAAGGTTAATACATTTGGAGGCTGGTATAAAGCCCACCGTTCTCAAGAACCAACACCCTTAGATGGGTTATCGCCCTATGGCACATTGCCGCAACGGCTCAAAGAAGCAGTAATGGGGTGTTTAGCCAAGGAACGGTCCCGGCGACCGACTAGCGTTAGCCATTTGCTGGCACATCTTGAAGGGGCTGTTGACAGTCCCATGTCAGCCTTTCTAAGGTCAGCGAAAGATCCCGAAGAGCTGCCACAAGAGTCTGAGGAAGAGCGGTTTTACCGGCAGCAAGTATGGCCGAAGGATAAGCCGATTGCTGAGATTGTTTTTCCAAAACTCTTGACTATGGGCGAACGCCAATTGCCTACACTGTGGGTTATGCTATCTGCGCAAGAAATAGAGCAACGCGTTAGTAACACCGGCTACAACAATTTTTTATGTACCCTTAACCCTCATCCCATGGTTCTATGGGTGACGGCGTTTCACAGTAAAGTTCAAGGGCCTCGATGGCTATCTAGCTATCTAGATCTTAAAAACCCTTACCATGGAAAAATCATTTGGCATTTAGGGGGAAACGGTAGTTATCGTGTGCTGTTTTTCGCTAAAGACTTTCCTAACCAATTTGTTGATTCTCGCCGTTTACATATTGCTCCCCCTCAGCGAAAACTCCTTAAGGAATGGGTGCTGAGGGCACGTACGACTATCTCAGTAGGTAGTTCCCAGGACAGTAAAAGTATGCTGAGAAAAGAGCTGAATACCAATCTAAAGCCTCAGATGCTCTGGTAGATCTGGCACTGTTGCTCTCTATAGAATGGGGGTGTGTTAGACAAAACGGGTATTTTAAGAACAGTTAAAACGTTCTTAAAGCTAGTGAAGTTCGAATCGGGAGGAATTCTGGTTTGTTGCGATTTAACATGCTGATTGCCCTTTAGATGGGGCAAAATCGCTACACTGCCATCACCTATTTTCTAAAATACTTTTATTGCTAAGCTACCAGTTGTGTCTCTGGGGCATTACAGCGAAAAGGGGCGGGGCAACCTAGTTTACGACGAGTAGCAACCTTGATGTCATAGGTCTTGATGCGTTGATTTGTGGCTGTAGCTGAGTGTTTTAGGTTTTTCGCTATTCTCAGCAATAGGACCAACGCTATGTATTATTTGCTTAGAAAAACAGCGTTACATGACAGACAGTAATTTCGGTCGCAGACTTGCCAATCGCTATGAGCTCATGGACTCAATAGGTCAAGGCTCCATGGGTAAAGTCTATTTGGCTGAAGATATGCTCCTCGGAGGTGTTCCTGTTGCTGTTAAATTCCTTTCTCAAACCCTGCTTAATGAGCATATGGCCCAGCGGTTTATGCGTGAGGCCATGACCTGTGCTCAGCTAGGAAACAATAGTATGCATGTCGTCAGGGTTACCGATTATGGTGTTACGGATGACGAGATTCCCTTCTACGTTATGGAATATTTGAAGGGAAAAAATTTAGGCCAGGTCATTCACCCAACTCCTTTGCCTATTCCACGTTTTCTCGACTTTATTCGCCAGATTTGTTTAGGGCTGGAGACAGCCCATAAAGGCATCGTTCTGAACGGTCAAATTATTCCTATTATTCATCGTGATATTAAACCCAGCAATATCTTGGTTACTCAAAGTGCCAGTGTGGGTGAGCTGGTCAAGATTTTGGATTTTGGTATCGCGAAATTAATTCAAGTTGATAACAGCGAGCAAACCAGCAGTTTTATGGGAACGTTGGCCTATGCATCTCCAGAGCAGATGGAGGGACAAGAGCTTGATCGGCGTTCCGACATTTATAGTCTTGGGGTAATGATGTACCAGATGCTGACAGGTACATTGCCGTTGCGCCCTCGTAATAATACGTTCGGTGGTTGGTATAAAGTCCATCTTTCCCAAGACCCCATACCGTTGGATGGGTTATCACCCTATGGTGTATTACCTAAGGTGCTAAAAGATACGATTCTCCGCTGTCTAGCGAAAGATCGGGCGCAACGGCCTAATAGCGTTAGCCATCTTTTGGATAGTCTAGCGCCTTTAGAAAATCGTTTTGGTCGCTCAATTGATCTGGGTAAGCAGATCAGGGGGACGTTGCGAGAGCTGCCGGTGGTTCCTAAATCGGACCCACCCAACGATTCGGAAGAAGATCGTTTTTGTCGACTACAGATGTGGCCCGAAACTACGCCTGTTGCCGAAATCGTTTTTCCTCAACTGCTCAACATGAGCAATCGTCAGTTGCCTACACTCTGGGCAATGCTGGCTGCGCAAGAAATTAACCAACGAATTGGTAATACGAGTTCTAATAATTTTCTGTGTGTTCGTAATCCCCATCCCATGGTTCTTTGGGTTACAGCGTTCTACAGCAAGACCCATGGAGCACGATGGTTATCTAGTTACCTAGATCTCAAAAATCCTGGTAACCAAAAGTTTGTATGGCATTTGGGTGCGGCGGGGGCCTACCGCATTCTCTTTTTCTCAAAGGAAGCGCCTAACCAGTGTCTAAACTTTCGTCGTTTACACATTGCTCTACCTCAGCAGAAACTTCTGAAAGAATGGGTCCTGATGGCCCGCACGATTGTTCCAATCGGTAGTCCTCGAGATAGTAAAAAGATCCTTAGAAAGGAGCTAAACGATAGCTTAAAACCTCGGATGCTTTTGAGTTTTGAAGCGATGCAATCTGATACTTAACTACAAAGCCACCCCTTACATTTAACTGATGCCGGGAAAATGTATGACTGGATGCCAACTAGAACGTAAGATGGCACTTGTAAAGCTTGGGACCGACCATTTTAAAATCCCTTTGGAGCTGCCTGAGCAAATTGCGATCGCAGATATATCATTTACCTCTGCTGATTTCAAGACTTCACCCTGAGGATCACCCTGACGAATCTCAGTAAATACCTCTATTCCAAACGCTTCTAAGTCTGCTTTTACCTCAGCCAGTAAAGTCTGAACCTGCTCTTCAGACTCCCTTAGTTCCACACGAATACACTCATCAATGACCCAACAAAGTGTGCACTGCTTAGGATAACCATTGGTTTTAGCTGCTGCTTGGATACGTGAGACTAGATGTTTAGCACTGTTGCTGCCATCGTAGGGAATTAATAAATGGGTAAATAGAGTTTGGCAACGCAACGCCAGCTCTTGCTCACGATAGGTAGCTACCAACTGGGGTCTTAAAATTACAAGCGGTATATTAAGTTGCTTGGTAATCCCCGTGGTTGTGCTACCAAAAAATTTTTCAGCTAAAAGCGAACGCGTGGGAGTCCCCAGAAGCAGTACATCAGTATCGTAGCAGCGCACTGCCTTCTCAATATTATTGATGACACGCCCCGAACGAACATCAACGATAACTGACTTGCCATCAGGTAGTGCAGCTTCATTAGCTGCCGCGAGCTGCAATTTGGCTTCTTCAACAGCGTCATCGTTCACTTGAGGAATTTCGCGCTCAGTTGTAATCGAAACATTATGGAAAAAAACTACTGTATCTAAGCCAGACTGAACTAAATCAGGCACAAACTTGATCAGCCGTTGGAGACTATCCTCAAAATCAGTACAGACTAGTGCACTTTTAAACATCTGGCTTCACTCTACCCTCATAGCATTGAGATTCACGCCTAATTTTCTGCTGTAGAGTCCTTATGTGCAACAGTGCTACAGTGGAAAATTAATCTTGAAAGGCTACTACCACTACTGTAATATTGTCCCGTCCACCCCGCTGTTTGGCTGCATCAACCAGAGATTCAACAGCAGTTGGGCATGAACGAATACTCTTTAAATGGGTAGCAATTAGGGGATCAGACAACTCCTCAGTTAATCCATCGCTGCATAACAATAGTCGATCACCCGCATCGACATCCAGTGACTGAATGTCGATGCGGTTTAAATCTTCTCTGCCTAAACACTGGGAAAGCACATGCCGCCAAGGATGATGCTTAGATTCATCGGGAGTCAATTCACCATCTTCGATAGCTTTAGCAACCCAAGTGTGATCGGTGGTAATTTGGTCTAGCTTAGCCCCTCGTAAGCGATAAAGACGAGAGTCACCGACGTGGGCGCACCAGGGATGGTTGTCACAATCTCGGAACATCACTGCTACGGCAGTTGTCCCCATATCTGCCCGCTCAGGATGGTGATATTGGTCTTTTAATATAGCGTCATTAGCTGCGATAAACGCTTTGCGTAGCATTACATCGGGAGCCTCTGAACTCTCCCAATGATTGTCCAGATACTGATAAATAGCTTCTGTCGCTAAACGACTGGCCTCCTGACCACCAGCATGTCCCCCCATGCCATCTGCAACCACAAAAAAACGGCCTAAATCATCCAGGTAATAAGCATCTTGATTACTAGTGCGTAGCAATCCTGGATCAGTTAAACCGGCAAAAAAGCGTTGCATAAAGCATCTAGGCATAAAGGGAGGAACTAAGGCATACGATCAGTGCGACCAAGACGCATCAAGGCGCGGACTAACGCTATTCCCGAAGCAATGGCGGGTAATATCATACCCAAAGCAACCCATGGTAATTGACTAATTAACAAAAGGGTAGCTGACAGAGTAAACGTGCCCAACAGCAGAGTGTAGTTTGTCATTAAATTGACACTACTAAGGCGACGTATAGCACGATCTGTTTCAATAGAGCGTACTCTTACCCGAATATCGCCTCGATCCAACCGGTCAAGCGAGTCCTCAATTCGCCGTGGCAAGCCAAATGCTGAACTTCCAACTTGAGCGGCTTGACGACCTATTTCGCCGATCAGTCCATTGGTAGAAGAATTAGAAACGTTAGTCATAAGCTGATTAGCAAACGGTTTTGCGGCTTCCATAAAGTTAAAGTCTGGATCTAGGCCTTTCCCGACACCTTCTAATGTGGAAAAAGCTCGCATAACGAATGTAAACGTTGCTGGAAACCGGAAGGGTTGATCGTAGGCAACCGCATACAAATCGTCGCTGATAGCAGTAATGGACTGTTCCTCAAAAGGCTTATCCATGAAGTTATCCAGAATATACTGAATCGAGCGACGCACAGGCCCCATGTCCTCAGTTTCTGTTAACGCACCTAAGTCAATTAGGGACGCCATTACCATATCGGCATTTCGCTGAGATACTCCCATAAAGGTCCGCATCAGACCATCGCGGGTAAGCGGTTGGATCTGCCCCATCATGCCAAAATCATAAAAGATTAGAGCACCATCTGGATTCACAGCAATATTGCCAGGATGAGGATCGGCATGGAAAAAACCATCATTTAGAAGCTGATGCAAGTATGCTTGAGCTCCCAATTGGGCTAGTTGTTGACGATCTAAGCCTGCAGCTTCTAGAGACTCGTAATGACTTATCTTAATGCCTGGCAAATACTCTAAGGTTAATACTCGTCGTGATGCGTAGCGCCAATAAATACGAGGGGCTTTTACCCAATCAATAGCGCGGAAATTACGCCGGAAGGTATCTGCATTGCGACCTTCGTGGAGGAAGTCGATTTCTAACCAAAGAATACGACAGCACTCTTCATAGATGCCGATCCAGTCTCGCCCTCTACCCCACTCAGGATGACTCTGAAAATAATGGGCAATGCCCTTCAAAATCGAAAGGTCTATTTGAAAGAGACGTTGCAAGCCAGGTCGTTGAACTTTAACAACGATTTCTTCACCTGAATGGAGCTGAGCCCGATGTACCTGCCCTAGGCTAGCTGCTGCTAGCGGTATTGGGTCAAAGGTTCGATATAGTTCCCCAATGGGTCTCCCCAAGTCATCCTCAATAATTGCCTTGACTTGTTCATAGCTGAAGGCTGGAACTTGATCCTGGAGTTTAGACAGCTCTTCAACGTATTCAGTGGGAAATAAATCAGAACGAGTGGAAAATAGTTGGCCTAATTTAATGAATGTTGGCCCAAGGTTTAAGAAAGTCAAGCGAATCCAACGAGCTTGGGCGCGTCTTCGAGCCGCCTGTTTTTCAGGTGATATGCCTCCGGCATAACTCCAAGACTTGTTATACAGCCAGCGTTTACCCAAGAAGGATAGAAAAAATGACCAGATATCAACAAATCGCTCTGGACGACTATAACGTCGGTTCCAGCGATAGTTTGTCTCGACTGATGTCACATTAAGCGGTTTGTCGGCAAGCTGTCTTGCTTCTAAGGCTGCATCCGCTACTTCAACTAGGGCTAGTCGGGAATTATCGCCACCATGCCCATTGAGTGAGTGCTCACTAGAACGCTCACTGGACGATGGCTGATCAGTTGTATTGGGAACTGTAGACACGCAGTCTCCTAGATGGCCAGCGGATTCTTATAACTATGAACGGAACGCGAAACTGTTAAGGAACGACGCTCCCACAGTTAGATGTGAGCATCTAACTGTGGGAGCGTCGTCTAGCAATTAAGAAGAACGATATTGCTGTAGAGCAACACGCACTTGAGCAATTTCAGCGCGCAGATTATCGATTGTTGCCTGCAGATCTTCACCTACACCATCATCAGTCTCAGAGTCCATCCCTGCTTGGGAGGATTGAGCCTGTTCAAAAACATCTTCAACAAATCGATGTAGCCATTCTCTCTGCTCAGCGTCAAAGCGGCCAACACCACTCATGCCAGTAGTAATAGCTTCCTCAACTTTTTCACCGATAGCCGTTGCTAAGGCACGTCCCAGAAAGAACGCTTGCAGCGTTGGATTGCTCATAAAAAAAATTACGGATATCTAAGCGACATTATACCCATGGTTTAAGACTACCTGAGCCCAATAACCAAACCCACCCAATATTTTCTAGAGATGGAAACTTTTCTAATCTACTGTAGTTAAGTCAATCTGACAGTAAATCAGATGACTGGATGGGTTCTTCCGGAGCGATAATAATCGGCCCATCTTCAAACTGAGATTCTGACGCGGGCTGTTTGTTAAACCAAGAAGGCGTTTCAGTTAAGGGGATTGTGTAGTCAGCTGGTGGCTCATCGATGAAGCCAGGCTCAGGGGTGAGCTCTCCTCTATTGGTTGAGACTACTGGAGGTAAGGATTCTTCTTCGAAAACTTCGTTCGTAATATCCCGTACAGCATCTTTTTCATTGAAGGTAGCTGGAATTGGGCTAGAAGCATCGTCTAGAATTACAGCTTCCTCAGCAGGAAATTCTTCATCACGGTAGATGTCTTCGCTGACGTTATAGTTTTCGACATCCGTATCGGGAGTATTGGTGTAAACCAACTGAGGGGGCGATATTGAATTTTCTTGATCAATATCAAAGGCATTACGCTCTTTAACTAAGGGTACCTGGGGGGGCCATTCTGCTAACGGAGGAAAGTTTTGTTGGGGATTAAACAGTGGTGCTGGACTCACAGCTAATACTTGAAAACGTAAGGTGCTGCCCATAGCAATACCCAGGGTACTGGCTAAAGCTGCTGTTGCAACTAAAGAGAATAATTTCCGTTTGGAAACTCTGACAGATTTTGGCCTTGAAGTCTTCACAGTGGATCTAGTTGGCGGCGGCATTATCTGCATACGAACACAAAAAGCTTCAGTAAGAAGTCGCTGAAAGTTTTGAGGATAAGAGGATGAAATAACGATGCTGTCTGATAGGCCGCAAGCTTCACTAGAACATTTGACGCTTGCCAGGTGAGTTAAGTGCGGATGGGATTTAATATTTCCTCAATTTCCAACTTTATCGATAGCAGTGGAGAAATGGCAATGGTATTAGCTAAGTAACTTTTATCCTTTATGGCTATATGAACTCGTGTTAGAGGATTTCGACCAATTTAAATTGTTTGCTACTTAACGTCTGTTTGCTACTTAACGTCTGTTTGCTACTTAACTTCAAGGGGATAGTGATGATGCAGGTAGGTTTCAGCTGAAGCTATGGAATTGATCTCTCCATCTAGGGTTGCATGGGTTAGAGCAGTCAATATTTGACGATATAGAGGGCCAGGAATGTAACCCAACTGTTTAAGGTGATGTCCATTAATGGGAGGGCAGATGTGAATCAGATGGCTGATGTAATACCAAATGTAAGTGCCAATTGATCGAGGATGGCGTACGCTAATCAGCAATAGGCTAGGCAGGTCGTGGGGGGCTAAGGTCTGATAGATAAAGCTAGGCTGGGGCTGATCAGCGTGCTGAAATTGTTCTAACAATTGATTTTCAACCTGTGCTAGCTGTTGTAATCGCTGAATTGAGCCGAGGGGTAACTGTAAGTTGGTTGCTATTTGCGATCGCACCTCCACCCTTGCCAGCAAAACCTCAAGCCTAATGAGCCAGGCTTCCACACCAATATCTTTGCCCACTTCATCGATAAATCGCTGTCGCCAACGACCGGCCCGATGCATTTGCCGCCATAGGTCTGCATCAATGGTCAAAGATGGATGCAGGCAGCTTAAAGCACCGAGCTTATCCAATAATCCTAGGGACTGAGCCCAGTAATCGGCCTGGAAAATATAGGTCAGCTCAGCTTTAAGTCGTGTTTGCAGGGCTGGCATTCGTTTCTTTGTTTGCTGTGCCTGCAGGTCCGCATAGATGCCGCTATCTACCGCATAACGGATAAAAGTTTCAGTTTGAGAGTCGAGGCCGAAGCCTAAACGCACGGCAAAACGTACAGCTCGAAAAATGCGAGTAGGGTCCTCGATAAAGCTATTGGCATGGAGTACCCGCACCTGGCGCTGCTGGATATCCAAATAGCCTCCAAAAAAGTCTAGCAGCAACCCTGGCTGAGGCGATGTCAGACGAATGGCCATGGCGTTGATGGTAAAGTCACGCCGATAGAGATCTTGGCGAATTGAGCTGGGTTCAACCTCTGGATTGGCAGCGGGATAGGGATAAAACTCGGTGCGGGCGGTGGCAATATCAATCATCAACGGAGCATGGCCAGCCCGTGTCCGCCAGATTAAAGCGGCAGTTTGAAACTCTCCATGGATCTGGAGTTCAGCATCTGGGTACTGCTGTTGTAGCTGCTGGGCCAAAACGATGCCGGCCCCTTCTACAACAGGAGATCGAAAGCTATCTACCACCAAGTCAATGTCTTTGAGGGGCACCATTTGATCGATAGGAGCCAATAATAAATCCCGTACAGCTCCACCCACCAAATAGAGATGCCACCCCTGTTCCTGGGCCGCTAGGGCAATGTGAGTTAACAACGTCCATAGCTCTTTGGACTCTAAAGCTGTGGGATAGGCTTGCAATGACGTTTGTAATCTTTCATATACATTGGTTTTGAGCGGTGTGAGGGCATCGTCATCCACCGCTTGAGGTGGGTACATCTGTCGTAAAACGTCAGTGCGGGTGACAATACCCACCAGCTCATTTCCATCCAGTACGGGCAATCTACCCACGTCATAGGTGACCATCAAGGCCTGAATCTCGCTCAGGGGGGTATAAGGTGTGATGGTCTTCAAGTTGAGGGTCATATAGCCTTTTACTGGAGCATGACTAAAACCATGGTGTAGCGCTAAGTCAATGTCTCGCCGAGAAATAATTCCCTGTAGTTTCCCGATGTCGTCAGCCACACACAGACCGGCGTGGCCATAGCGCAGTAAAATTCGCTGTGCATCTGCTACCGTAGTTGCTGGTCGGATGGTCCGGACTGGCGAAGACATAACATCCTGAGCTGTGACTGATTGGGTGTGGGATTGGACAACAGCATCACAGAGCTGATGGAAGATGGTTTCAGGTTCATCGGAAGTGAGATTCGCCGATGCCGCACAGACATGACCTCCGCCACCATGGGGTTGGAGTAATGCCCGACAGTTCATGCCGGTTTGAGGGCGGGTACGGCCAATTAATGTCAGCCGAGGTTTGGCCTTAGATGTGTAAACACTCCCTAGCAGTAAACTATCCAAACCTAATAGAGCTATTAAATGACTGGCCAACCCTGAGAGCCCAGGTACAAAAGTGTCTGTTTTTAGATAGATAGTGCCTATGGTGTAGCCTTCGATTTGCTGAATTTTTGTGGTGTCCAGGGCTGTGCTCAGCAAATTTTGGAGGGTGGTTGATAAACCGGGTTCCACTGCTTCAGCAATGGTTTGCTGATTTGCCCCTTGTTCCATTAACCAGGCCAGGGCATAGGCGTCTCGAGCTGTGGCCTGGGCAAATGTCAATGAACCCGTGTCGACATGGATACCGAGGGCCATGACTGTGGCTTGGGTAGAGGAAATCTGTCTGTCAGACTGTTGTAAGGCTTCCACCACAAGGGTGGTAGTGGCTCCTACCGCCTCAATATGGGTTTTGCCAGGCATATCAGGAGAAGACTCCGTATGGTGGTCATAAATTGTGATGGGTAGTTGGGTTGCGATCGCATGTTCAATCCAAGCGGCGGCGGTTCCTAGCCGATGACGTTGGTGAGTGTCTACCAACGTAATTGAACGAATCATAGACGTTGTCACCGCCCGTCGTTCAATCAGGGGATACTCATCCCGATGCAGGGCTAAAAAGGATTTGACGGCTGGATGAGCACCACCGGTCAGTACAATCCGACTGCCCGGATTCAGGCAAGCCAAGCCAACCGCTGCTCCCAACGTGTCAAAATCTGCAGTGGTATGGCAAAGAATTAAGTCCATAGGAGATCCATCAGCCCAAGCAACTGACTTGTTGATGGCAATCTGCAAATATTAGTTCAGAAAAATTAATCCCAAGGGATTCAAATAAAACGCTTTCTTTAAGTACCTAATATTTGATAGCTTACTAAGCAGAGCAATCAGTGCTCCATACTGTATCACCATCGATAGATTAAGATGCTTGCCCAGCTTTAGAGGCGAAATTCTATTCGGTTAATATGGCAGTTTTCCGACTGGGCACGGTGAATCAGATTTTTTGCTGTCTTGAGAGTGGCGCGTTATGTCTATCCTGTTTCAACTGTTTCTGTTTGTTCTGGTAGTTTGGTCTTTCGTTATGGTTATTGGGGTTCCCGTGGCCTATGCTTCACCCCAAAACTGGGATCAATCCAAGCGATTGATATTCCTTGGCTCTATTATCTGGGCAGTCCTGGTAATTGTAGTAGGTAGTCTGAATTACTTTGTGGTGTAAGCCATTATTTCGAAACCTAGTTTTGGGCACTTAAGCAGCTGTCATTGCTGAGTGTTTTACTGGTGAAAAATATTTGCTGTCGGGTGGTAAGGTCATTGAGACCTACCACCTTATTTTTTTGAAAAAGTAGAGAACTCCATGGCTGTTTTTGAAGGAAGTTTCGACCGTGCCAGCGCTGCTAAATTTGCAATCGTAATTGGTCGATTCAATGATTTGGTTACTAACAAATTGCTAGAGGGATGCCAGGATTGCTTAAAGCGCCATGGTGTAAATGTAGACCCCAATGGTAACCAAGTAGACTACGCCTGGGTCCCTGGTAGCTTTGAAGTGGCTTTAGTGGCCCGACAGCTGGCTCTCAGTGGACAATACGATGCCATCATTTGTTTAGGGGCTGTCATTCGTGGTCAAACCCCTCACTTTGACTATGTTGCGGCTGAAGTTTCTAAAGGTATTGCAGCAGCAGGGTTTCAAACTGGCGTTCCAGTGGTGTTTGGTATTTTAACCACCGACTCTATGCAACAGGCGTTAGAACGAGCAGGCATCAAAAGCAACTTAGGTTGGAATTACGCCATGAGTGCCTTAGAGATGGCTAGTCTAATGTCTCAGTTGCCTAAACCAGTTAATGCTCTGGAGATGTCCAGTGTGATGCCTCAATTGCCCAAATCTGCAGAGGTCTGATGGTTAGGGCGTTGGCGACTTGGGGGTACCTTGAATTCGGAACTCTCAAGTTCTTAAAACCCACTCCAGAAAGTTTTTTTAGAATTTGTTTGACAAGGAAAAACTTTCTGTGGCATCCTTGATAAGGTCAAAACAAGGCAAATGCGGGTGTAGCTCAGTGGTAGAGCGTCACCTTGCCAAGGTGAATGTCGCGCGTTCGAATCGCGTCACCCGCTTCCAAAATAGACTATAGGTGAGTCTAGTCGACGGCTTTGTAATCTGCTTTACAGATTTGATTGCTATCAAGGTTATGTCTAGACAAGGTGTATTTAGGTGATTAGGCTATCTGAATAAATTTTTTCAGATGCATAGTTTAAGCGTTTTTGCCTCTGCATTATCAGACTTCCAGGCTTTTAATTTGCACCTACTGACAGTGCATCTGGTCAATGTGGCTGCGTCAGTCTACATGTTTAGAGTCGTCCGTCAGCTTAGCGTTGAGCTAATTCGAGCGCTTTCAATTCGGCGAGATCTAGAATCATGCCCTCGCGAGCCACAATGCTATTGGGAAACGCAGCAGCAGTCTTGCGACCAATATCGTCCATAAAGTCATCATCATGAAGTGGATCATGATGGAAGACCACTAGTTTTTTCACGTTGGCAGCCTTTGCCAATTTCACTGCTTCTTGCCAGGTGGAATGTCCCCAGCCAACTTTACTGCTAGTTTCAGAGTGATATTCTGCATCGGTGTAGGTACAGTCATAAATCATCACATCTGCATTTTGCGCTAGATATAAGACGTTTTCATCCAGTCTTTCAGGAAAATGCTCCGTATCAGTCACGTAGGCGGCTGCGAGGCCATTCCACTCCACGCGATAACCCACTGCTTCACCTGGATGATTGAGTAAAGCATTGGTTACATTGATGTCTCCAATGGCGACTGTTTCACCAACGGATAGGTCACAGAACTTTAGCTGGGCCTGCATAATCTGCAATGGTACCGGGAAATTAGGATGCAGCATCTGATCGTTAAGACGCTGTTCGATGGTTGCTCCGTTTGGGGAAATGACGCCGTATACCTCAAACTGATTGCTGGGTAAAAAAGCAGGCACAAAAAATGGAAATCCTTGGATGTGATCCCAATGGGAATGGGTGAAAAACATACTGGCCCGTATGGGCGTGCCTTCGTTCAGTAAATGCTGTCCCAGTTCGCGCAAGCCTGTCCCGCCGTCAAAAATCAAATGCTCACCATTAACTCGCATTTCGATACAGGAAGTATTGCCGCCGTAGCGAACTGTTTCTGCACCAGGACAGGGGATACTGCCTCGTACTCCCCAAAAGTGAATCGTAAATTGAGCATTCGAGTCGGACATCAGTGGCTAATAATGACGTTAATGAGGGACGCGAATCTTGCTGAATGGCTATTGACGAGAGTGGTTAAACCCATTAGCGTAGCGTATCCCCCTTTTTTCTAGAGAAATATATGGTAATCAGGAGTAATCTTACCCAGTGATCCATACAAATTGCTTGTAAACCCAGACTGTCTTTATAGATCAAGCCATAGTGCGCACATTGGCCATCGTTAAGATTTTTACATCCGAGCTGACTTCATCGCATGGTTAGGCGTTTGAATAAGCATTTTTAGGTTAGGCCATCTTGCTTACAGCCAGTTTGCCCAAAGCTTTATCGAAAGTAGGCGCAAGGCATGCCTCTTCTTGCTAGCAAGGCAGCAGCTGAGGTAAATGGCTTTGTAGGCTCGCTAAGTCACTATAAGCTGTGAGGTCGTAGTGTAGAGGTGTGACTGTAATATAGCCAGCTTTAATCGCTTTTACGTCGGTGGTAAACCGATTCATAAAGTCAATAGTCTGCGCCTGATTCAAACTATTGGGTAAGCCATGGGATAGTTCGCTGTCGCTTTCTTCTAAGACTTCTCCTGCCAGCCAGTAATAGGTTTTTCCACGGGGATCAATGCGTTTCTCAAAAAGATCTCGGTACCGACGTATCCCTAGGCGGGTTACCGTTATTCCCTGTATTTTGGATTTCGTTATCGGTGGAATATTGAGGTTGAGGAGTAATGGCTGATCGAGCTGTGTCAGCGTTTGCACTAACTGGCAGGCATAATCTGCTGCAGGTTGAAAATCTGAATAATGAAAACTGGCTAAGCTAAGGGCTACACTAGGGATGCCTTCTAGCAAGCCTTCCATGGCTGCTGATACGGTGCCTGAGTAGAGGACGTCATTACCTAAATTGGCTCCGTGATTAATGCCTGAAAGTACGCAATCAGGTGCTGTGTCTAACAGGGCGTCGAGGGCAAGTTTTACACAATCGGCTGGGGTACCTGAACAGGCCCATGCCTGAATGCTTTCATGGTAAACAGAGGGGACCTGTTCGGCTCGAATCGGGCGGTGCATCGTAATGCCGTGACCTGTGGCGGATCTTTCACGGTCGGGACAAACTACGGACACGTCATGACCTTTGGATGCCAGGGTATTGGCGAGGGTACGAATGCCAGTGGCGAAAATACCGTCATCGTTGCTGATTAATAGTTTCATAGGGAATCAAAGCTTAGGTGTAGACTAAAGGTTGTCTTTTGTGACCCTCCCGTTTCAACTTTTTGGCCAGTATGACCACCGACCTAGAGCAGCAACTGAGTACATTACAGCAAGAAGCCAGCGATGCAATCGCAACCTTAAGTAACCTCGACGAACTCGACCAGTTTCGGGTGAGCTATTTGGGCAAAAAAGGTAAGCTTTCCAAAATCTTAGGCGGTATGGGCAAACTCTCTGCCGAAGATCGCCCTCGCATAGGGGCCTTGGCTAATCAGGTCAAGACAGTGCTGCAAACTAGCATTGACGAGCGTAAAACCGCTTTGCAAGATGCCAAAATCCAAGCGCAGCTAGAGGCTGAAACCTTAGACGTGTCAATGCCTGGAACATACTTACCCCAGGGAAGGGTTCACCCTATCAACAGCATTATTGACCAGATTACCGATATTTTTGTGGGCCTTGGGTATACGGTGGCCAGTGGACCTGAAATCGAAGAGGATTATTACAACTTTGAAGCCCTTAATTTCTTACCTGATCACCCTGCTCGGGATATGCAGGATACCCTCTATTTGCCCAACGGCAAGATGATGCGTACCCATACGTCCAATACCCAAATCCGGTACATGGAAAATCATGAGCCGCCGTTGCGGGCCTTGGCTATGGGGCGCTGCTATCGTCGCGATACAGTTGATGCAACTCATGCGGCAGTGTTCCACCAAATAGAATTTTTTGCTGTTGATAAAAACATCACATTTGCTGATTTACGTGGCACTATCCAACTCTTTTTAGAGGCTTTATTTGGTGAGATTGAGGTCAGATTACGGCCCAGCTATTTCCCATTTACTGAGCCCTCAGCCGAAGTGGATGTGAAATGGAAGGGCAAGTGGTTAGAAGTGCTTGGGTGCGGCATGATTGACCCCAATGTGCTTAAGGCTGTTGGCTATGATCCTGAGGTTTACAGCGGCTTTGCAGCTGGCCTGGGGGTTGAACGCCTGGCGATGGTACAAAGCCAGATTGATGATATTCGTCGGTTGTATGCCAGCGATCTACGCTTTCTCAAGCAGTTTTAGGTTTGAGTGAAGCTTGATGACCGTTCGTTGTTTGTTGGGAAACAGGGACAGCTTTAGTCACAAGCTAACCCCCCTATGGAACATCCATTTGACAGAGGGGATTACTTTAGCTATCTGTTGTGGATGAAACCGTTGATTAACTATCGGATGCCACACCAATACCAATGGGGCAAGCCACATTGGTGCCACCAAGACCACAGTAACCACCAGGATTCTTCGCTAGATACTGCTGATGATAATCTTCAGCATAGTAGAATTCAGGTGCATCCAAAATTTCGGTTGTGATGGTGCCATGACCAGCCTGGGTCAGTGCCTCTTGATACATGGCTAAGGACTTCTCAGCAGCGGCTTTTTGCTCAGGAGAGTAGGTATAAATTCCAGACCGGTACTGGGTTCCTACATCGTTACCCTGGCGCATACCTTGAGTAGGGTTATGGCTTTCCCAAAATACTTTTAGCAGTTGCTCGTAGCTAATCACGTTGGCATCAAACACCACCAACACAACTTCGTTATGTCCGGTCATCCCGGAACAAACTTCTCGATAGGTGGGGTTAGGGGTGTAACCTGCGCTATAGCCTACGGATGTTGAAAATACGCCTTCTTGTTGCCAAAAGCGGCGTTCAGCTCCCCAGAAACAACCCAGACCAAACATTGCTGTCTGCATGCCATCGGGAAACGGTGGCTGTAAAGGATTGTGGTTAACGTAATGCTGCTTAGGGACAGGCATCTTATCAGAACGACCTGGCAATGCTTCATTAGTAGACGGCATTGTGCCTTTTTTGCCTAAGCTACCAAGTCCAAAAAACACCATAGATTTGCAATAGATTTAAGAACGCCTATGTCTTAGTCTACTCAATCTAGCCCAGAGTGGTGAGTACTTACTTCGCATTTATAAAAGCAATAGCCCCCTGACAGAGCAAGGGGCTACCAGTACTGAAGCAACTGAATGTTGTTCAAGACTATTTGAGAACACCTGCCTTAAACGCTGCTCGGTCCTCAAAAATTTCAAAGACCCTATCCATGCTGGTTAGTTCAAACAGCATGCGGATTTGATCGTTGATAGAACAAACGTACATGTTGCACCCAGCTGTACGTGCATTTTTCAAACAGGCGACTAAAACGCCCAGACCTGAACTGTCTACAAAAGTGATGTCTTTCAGGTCAATTAGCAATACTTTGGCACCTTTTTCTAGAGCTTCATCAACTTGCTGGCGAAATGCCGAAGTTTGAGTTCCGTCTAAGATACCGCTCGGCTCAATTACATGAACACCTAAGTCCATAGAGATTGTCATGGCTTAATATCAATAAACTATAGTTTAGCTTTACAGATGTTCAAAACTTGCACTTTTGCTCAGTTCGCCATTGGGAGCTGTTGAACTGAAGCAATAGAGAAGTGTTCGTCCCCTTGTACATTAGGCTGTCAGTTTTAGATAGCCATGGTTGCAGTTTAGAACACTTAATCCTTCAACAGAATTGAGATTTTTCCGGCTGATTGATTAACTGTTGGTTGATTGCCAGTGATTGCGATCGCATCAATTGACTGATTCCATGGCTGTAAAATGGGTTCTATCAAGGAAAACCAACGATTACTAGCTAGAAGACGTTCCAGTTCGTTCCAAGTTCCATATAAATATCCTTGGTCAGGGATAGCCATTGATGGCATAGTGTGTTGGAACCTTTGGGTATCTGACAGTCGGTTGTCTGGAGCTTCTAAAGCGGCAGTTAAACCATCAATGGAAGTCGAAAAAATAGTGTGTGCATCCACATTAGTATGAAGGGCTAAAAGGTCGGTTTCAACCGTAGTTTCTCGATTACGGCTGTTTGCTACCCGAGTTTTTAAGCGACTCCATGCTGTGACAGCTTGATTACCTAGGGTGAACTGACTGACTGTTAACCCTTGGTCTGTCGCAATTGCATCCAGCTGACTGATTAACCTTGGGGCAGGATCCTCCACAGCCATTAACCAAGAGCCATCGTTTAATTGACCAATTGCATAGTGGCTAGCTAGAAGCTGAGCAAGCGGTTGTAAGAGTGTCTGGGCTAACTGGGTGGACAGTTGTTCCTGTGCCAGTTGGAGTGGAGCCGGTAGCTGCTGATAATGGCTCAGTTCACTTTGTACTGCCAGCCATAAAGGTCGTAGATCGTGCCCTGTTGCTCCCCAAGCCAGTGATGCGGGTAAATACTTTTCGGAGATATTGGTAGTGGCCTTTAATTTAGAACTCTGGTCTGTTGATTTAGCGGCTGATTTATCTAAAAATGCCCTATTATTCAGAGTCTGTAATTGACTGCTGATTACTAGTTGCTGTTGATGAAATGTCGCTGTTGCAGTTAGCTGCTGCCATTGAAGTGCCGACATAAATCGTGGCTCTGTTGGCGTGGCTAACCCTAGCCAATCAACAAGGTCTGGAATGCGTAAACTTAGCCAGACTGGTGTGCAGCATTCGGATTGTGAGAGCTGCAAAGTAGGCGTCTGGGCAACACGCAGGCTCTGCTGTAAAACTTTTATATCATTGGCAACCAGCAACCTACTCCCACTGATAACTGCGGTGGCTATCTGCTGCTGTGTTTTGGCTAGCTGACCAGTAATGATGGGCACTCCACTGGCCTGGGTGAAAACAGGTTTAGTGCCCGCAATAGTTTGTCGCTGCCAAAACAGCTCTAAGAATTCACGTAGTCGATCACCATCATCTGCATCAACCACCAAAAGGTATCCAACCTGGCGACCATTACTATTATCTTGATCAAGATCCTTATTCGTGATCGCAAAGGCAATATCTTGCCCTAGCCAGGGACGAACATCTTCATCGAGATTAAAATCAAAGGAAGCTATTAGTTGGTCCCTAGCCTGTGATAAAGCCTTGAAAACGTCAGATTTCTCCCAATCTTTGCCAGGTTTAACATCAGTACTCACTACCGCTGTTAACAGCGCATGCTTTGAAACAAACGCTAAAGTTTCACTGCTTGAAAGATGGGACGGTTGATTTGCATCTGAGGATAGCTGGCTGCAGCTGTTGATACCAAGGCTAAGGCATAATAGTGCGATCGCAATTACTATTAATTGCCAACGCCGCCAAGGTATCCCCGACAAATTCACCATAGATAGTCTTGCTCAATCCTGTGCGACTCTAGTTTAGTAGAGCAACGACCCTGGAACTGAGCGAACAATTAACGTTTTAATGCTTAGGCATTGAAACGTGGCAGTAGCTTCTATAAACCAGCTATCAGTGACCCTAAAGTTGAGATTAAATCAAATCTTGGCTACGCCAAACAGCTAATAAGCGACCTTGAATATCAACTTCTTGAGCTGGATAAACCATAGGCTCATAGTTAGAATTGGCAGGTTTAAGCACTACATCATCACCCTGACGATACAAATACTTAAGGGTGGTAGCGCTTTCTACCCGGGCAGCCACAATGGTGCCATCACGAATGCTGTTGGGATCTTCCACTGGACGCATGATGACAAAATCGCCGTTATCAATGAGTGCGTCGATCATGCTATCGCCTCGCACGCGCAAAGCGTAATCACGCGACTTAATAGGTAATGAGGAGAGATCAAGGTGTTCTTCAGCAACATCTGCAAAAACTTCAACCATAGAGCCCGCAGCAATGGTGCCTTTCACAGGGACTCCCCCACCCTGCAAGATCCGAATTGTTCTAGCTTTACCCTCATTCCAGTCAATGTAGCCTTTCTTTCTGAGGTGATCGAGACGGCTTTGAATAGGAGCTGGGGACTTTAGCCCCATAGCCCTCATCATTTGACGAATGGAGGGAGAATGCTGATGCTCACGAATGTAATCAGCCAACCAGTTATACAGCTCCTCTTGAGCGTTAGTAAGAGGTTCCATGGGTTACTCACAGGACGAACCATAAGGGAACAAGCGTACCCCTATAAGAACAACAGTACCAACAAAACTGTCTTTTTGTCCACTTGGTTTTGAAACAGGTAACAGGATGCTCTAATCACCCCATAAAAATAAGCCGTTGCTGATTTAGGAGATGAATCGATCTGGCAGGATTGTCCTACATCAGTATTTCCCAGATTAAATCCCCCGAGGTTCAGCAACGGTAAAAATAATACTGAGACTCGGCGGCTACGCTCAATGTCTGTCGACCCAAGCATAAGAAACAGGCCTGAAGGATTCCTTCAAGCCTGAACTAATGAATATGTGCTTGCTACAGTAAGCCCTTAGCGGATGTACTCTTTCAGAACACTGTTGCGGTTAGGATGACGCAGCTTACGAAGGGCCTTAGCCTCAATCTGACGAATACGCTCACGAGTCACATTGAAGATTTGGCCGATTTCCTCCAACGTCTTCATACGACCATCATCCAAACCGTAACGTAGACGCAGCACATCGCGCTCGCGGGGACTCAATGTACTTAAGACGCCTTCCAAATCTTCGCGTAAAAGGCTCTTGGATACTTCGTCCTCAGGAGTTTCACCGTCTGATTCAATAAAGTCACCTAGACGTGAATCTTCCTCTTTACCAATGGGCGTTTCCAAAGAAATGGGCAACTGAGCAGATTTAGCAATAAAACGTAGTTTCTCGATGGTCATTTCCATCCGAGTAGCAATTTCTTCCTCGGTAGGCTTACGACCTAGCTCTTGAGATAAAAGTTTGGTGGTTTTCTTGATACGAGAAATAGTTTCGTACAGGTGGACAGGCAGCCGGATAGTACGGGATTGGTCAGCAATCGCACGGGTAATAGCCTGACGAATCCACCAAGTTGCGTAAGTTGAAAACTTATAACCTTTTTCGTGGTCGAATTTCTCAGCAGCACGAATCAAACCCAAGCTGCCCTCTTGAATCAGGTCCTGAAAAGATAGACCACGGTTCATGTACTTCTTGGCGATGGAAACCACCAATCGTAAGTTAGACTGCACCATCTTATCCTTGGCACGGCGTCCAAGGTGAAGACGACGACGAAAGGCCGGTAAAGGCATATCAACAGCCGCTGCCCAATCAGCATCATCGGGCTCGTGATCCATTCCATCGGACAAATCATCGCGAATTCGCTCAAGTTCTAGCAAATCAGCAATCTTACGAGCTAATTCAATCTCTTCTTCTGCCCTTAGTAGACGAATGCGTCCAATTTCTTGTAGGTAAAGTCGAATAGAGTCTTCAGTGTAGTGTTTTTTCTTCGACTGAGCTGATGATGATGATGAACTACGACGCCGAGTTGTACCTTTAGCAGCCTTAGCACCCTGGATATCTTCCTCGGAACTTGAAAAAGTTTTCCCAGCCTCAGGATCGATTAGCGAATCCAGTTCATTTCTGGGCCTCAAGTCCTCAAGAACAGTATTAGCTTGGGTCATGCCGCTTTCCTCGTATTCCTTCAAATGCAACAGATCAAAATATCAAAACAGAAGATCACCAAACCTAGCAGGTCCATACTAGAGACTCAACATTAAAAGTGCTAAGGCAACTCGATGGACCCCTTGAAGTTTATTAACTAGTGAAAGACTTATCTGATATGGTGAACGAGCTGCCTAGCATAAAGGTCCATAGTTTACAACGGTAAACATTCGCTAACACTTTGAATAGGGATTCCATAGTCAGCAAAGCTTGAAATTTCACTACCAATGTAAAAACTCAGGACCAACTGCTGAAGCTGTCCGTGTTTCTACAGTAGTAACACGCTTTCAACAAAACGCCCAGAGGAATTTGAGCAAGTTGTCATCAATCCATGGTTTTTCATGAACAACTCTGGACTCAATCCCTTTATTTTCAACGGGTTTCAGACTGTATCAATGCACACATTAATTTTGCCTATCAAAAACTAAATAAAATATAAAACTTTTGTGCTTTTGATTTATAGAGCGGTTGTAGAGCTAGTTTGATGGCGTAATTGTTTGAATTAATTTGGGCTAAGGGTGTGCAGGATCAAGGCTATGTGGTTTATGCTTTGTGTTTAAGATTTAACCAAAGGTGACATGCCTGATCTTCGTAGGTTACCAGTATGTCAGCCCCTTGTTGCGCTAGCTGGCTGGCCTGTTGATAAACCTGATGGCGCTGTTTGTAGTCTGCTGTATGTATTCGTTGGAAAAGAGCGTATTGATATTGCATGCCATCCCGCAAGCGCTGGTTGCGCCAAAACTTGAATCGTCTGATTTGCTGGGATTTAAATGATTTAGATGTCACAGATACAGTGTCGCAGAATATACAGTGGCGCAGGATATTTCTTGTTAAGCCGCTAAACTGCTTTAGTCTTTCAACTCTAGATTAGGAAACTCTTGTAGCAGGACAAGCCGCTTAATATTACCTATGGCACTGAGGTCATAAATATGCTTGCCTACCCTGACACCAGGGTAGTTGCCTACAGTAAGCTGTAATCTATCTGTATATCTATATCTATAAGATGGCTTTTGCTACAGCTGACTTCACTAGTAAATGCAGCACATCTTTACTAATTGGTTCAACTAGAAATCCATCAACCCCTGGATGCTCTTCTTGCACAGGCCAGCTTGGCTCATGGGATTTGGTCAGGGCTACGATAGTTGTTCCTAAGGGTTTTACAGTTTCTCTTAGTCGATCTACAAAGGCTGATGACCAGTGCTTTTGAGTGCCAGAGAGGATGACTAAATAGGGAATGCTTTCTTCGATACGGGCAACAGCTTGATCGGCTGAATGGGCTACAAATACGGAGCCCTCAACCTGGTTTGAGAGTGATTGGACGACCAGTTCTGTTCCACAGTACTGGTCCAGCAATAAGATGTAACCGCTAGAGCTGTCCATATGCCATTACCCATAAGGCCTATTTCAGCACCCTAAGTCTATGGGGAATGTCTAAAAAACACAGCCCCATGAAAGGTATCGAAAGGCTTCTTAGGGTGGGTTATCAAAGTTGAGAACTAGTACATTCAAGTTAATGAATTGCAAGATTAACCTGTGAAAATGGCAATAATCCTTAAGGCGCAAGACGTGCTTTCTTAAGTCGAGTTGTTTCGTACCAAGTTGCGATCGCAGGTACCCAGCTCTGAAAGTGTGGCCAAATAACTTCACAAAGCTTTTGTGCCTCTAGTTGGGCATCTGCTTTCCAGCGGAGATCTAACAAATGCATGAGCGATCGGACATTAGCCGACATCACCCAATGCTGCCGTACGTCAAAGGGAATCAGGCCTCTCGCATGCTCTTCAGAAAAACCTTGCCCAATGCGAGTTTTGTAGCGCTCACAGGCTTCTAAACACCAGGCGATATCCTGCTGACGAAGCTCCTCAGTATAGGCGTAGTGTTTGCCTTGTCGGTCGCTATAGTCGCCAACAGGACGCAAATAAAAAACATCTTCCACATCCTGTTTCCCGGCTATAACATCTAAAATGCGGGAGCCTGTATAGCGAAAAGACTGAACATCGAAGGAAACCCCGACTCGATGGGTGCGCACTTGTTGCATGGTGGAATGCGGGAACCAGCCACAGTTCAAGATGATTTGAGGGTGTTCTAGGGGGCCATAGTGTCCCCGTCCGCCTCTTAGTAAATTTCGAATGATTAGGTCACCACATTTCTCTTCAGAAGGCCAGTTTTGGCGATCGTTCCAAACAAAACCCTCAGCATAGTCTTGGTGCATCGCAGCGTAAATGGTTTGCTGTGGGTTAGGTGTTTGGGAAATAACTTCGACGGTAAACCGATGCATGGGCAATTGTAAAAAGGAATACTATTAGACAGCGAATGAATTCACGTGTTTAGGGACGACTAAATGTCAGCAACGAACTCACTGATGGATAGTCGACCGATATAGTCTATCGGCAGAGAAGCAACAGCTCAAGCCAGCCTTTCAGAACATGTAGTTTCCTAAAACTAACTAACGAAGTCCTTTGGGCAGCGATAAATTTTAGACTAGATCTATAGCCTTGAAGCTTCTCATTGTTAGGATAGCGACATATGATTCAAGCAAACTACGTCCGATTAAGTTTTTGCTTGAGTTCATGTTTGAGGCGAGCCATTATGGATGTTTCATCTAAGTTATTCACAATTTTGGTAATGGTTGCCTTAGGGCCTTGCTCGCCCCAACTTGCGCCATTTATCAAATATGTACGTGTAACTTGGCCGATGGCATAGGTGGCAACACCTGCTATAGCTGCTTGGGTTAGGGCTACTGAGAAGTAGGGGGCTACGCTTAATCCTCCCGTTGCTAAACCGGCTGCTCCTAAAATACTTTTCAGAGAGCTTAGCCCTAAGGTAATCAGCAGTTCGCTGGCGGAGAGACTGCCGGTGGATAGGGCAATTGTCCGCAAAAGTTTCAAAGACTCTTGTTGGGTCATGGGTAACCCATAAAGTTTAGATAAGCCCACTACAAGACCTACATCTACTGTGATGCCGCCAACCATATCGGCGAGTAACACTGGATTTACGGCTACTGCCACGGCTTTAGTCAGGGCGGTTTGCCAGATCAGGTCATTAGCTCGGCGCTGACGAATTTCTAGCTTACGTGCAACTAACTTCGCCTGTACGTCATCTGCATATAAGAGCGTGTTGAGAGCAATTAAGGCTTTGCCCTCTTGTTCGAGTACATCTAATATTTTGAGCCTCAGAGTCTGAATATCGGGGGTGCCTCGGGTGTTCTGCCGCCGCCGCACACCTTTCGGGTCTTGCACTACTGTTGTGGTTAGTGGGGCTGCAGCTGCCAACACAATGTCTTCAGTCAATATGCTTAAGGGGGTAACCCGTTGTTGAATTTTCTTGAGCAGTAATGTCTGTTCCTCTAACGAGTACTGATCAGCTTTATTGAAAACTAGCAAAATTGGTTTGCCTGCATGGCGTAACCATCCCAACGCGTCGTATTCCACTTGAGTCAGATCGGCTGATATTACAAATAGAATTAGATCGCTCTGCTGGGCTACGCGCTCGGCTAGTAGCTGACGTTGTTCACCGCCAACTTCATCAATTCCTGGTGTATCAATGAGTTCGACGGACGCTCCAGTGTTACCTGCTTTGTCACCTACAGACACCCGGTGAATCGAGCTATCTTTAGAGACCGACTGCCAATCTACACTGGCTACATCCTGGGTTACCCCGTGCAGTGGTCCCGTAATAAAAATAGACTGCCCAATTAATGCGTTGAGCAATGAGGATTTTCCCCTGCCCACCATACCAAAGGCTGCAATATGCAGAGAGCCTTGCTCTAACTTGTGTTGCAAGCCAAGCAAGTTATTGATTTCAGGCTGCAGACCCTCGCGTTCTCGAGGGGTTAAATCTAGACTGTCAATGACTTGTTTTAAGCTGGCCTGTGCCTGCCCGTAGTAGAGATCGGCTGCGAGTTGATCAAACTCTGGCAGGTTATCTGGCGATGGCTCTAACGAAGAATCAGACAAATTAGTCAATGTCGGGATGCTTTTTGTGAGTGTGGAAAGCTTTATAAGTTTAATACTGCCTTCATTGCCGTAACATCATCAAGAAACTTTTGAGCACCTGTAAAACATAGGTGAGAGAATGTTGCTTGGATATCGGGAGATATCTCCACCAGTCGTCAATCTTGCTGCCGCTTCATGGATTTTCAAAGTTCAGCTCAGAAAACTTGCTACGAACGCATTGCCCCCTGGATGGATGAGTTATTTGGGGAAGCGACGGTAGCTTTCGAAGATGAACCTCTTTTTATTATTACTATTGGCTCAGCGGTAGCTTCTACCCGTGTAGTTCCCTGGGGAGAAAGTGAAGCGTTGATTACTACACGATCTTATGTAGTTACTGATGTAGATGCTACTTCAGAGCTTACGTACTATCTACTACGGGCTAATGACAATATCTTGTTTGGACGTTTTGCTTTGGATAGTGAAGACGATATCGTATTTGAGCACAGTTTAGTGGGGTCTACTTGCGATCGCATTGAACTCAAACATTCGGTGACCACCGTAGTGCGACTTGCCGATGATTATGATGATGAAATTGTTGCCCGTTGGGGCGGTAAGCGGGCGCTCGATCGCTGGGCTTCCCCTGATGCTAGAAATTAGTCACTGGGCGTCAACGTATATCCGCGTTCAAGTAAAAATAAATAGACATTGCCTAATCTAAAGGGGCGTTATCTATTAGATAGCGCCCCTTTAGAAAATTATTAATTAATTAGAGGGAGTGTAATTTCCTCCTAAAGAAAAAATTAGTGACCAACACCAGAATAGGTAAAGCCAGCCTCTTCCAAGGTTTGACGGTCAAGGAAATTCCGGCCATCAATCAGGTTAGGGGTACTCATTAGACTAGCCATCTTGCCATAGTCTAAGTCCTTAAACTGTTGCCAATCCGTTACGAGCACCAGCGCATCACAGCCATCAGCTAGACGCTCAACGTCAGTTTCTACAATCACGCCGGTCATACCATTGCGCATGCCACTTTGGGAAACAATGGGGTCGTAGGCTTTGACTTTGGCTCCCAAACGATTGAGGTGTTCAATCAGAATTAAAGAAGGTGCATCGCGCATGTCATCGGTGTCGGGCTTAAAGGTTAGACCCAATAGTCCGACGGTTTTACCCTTTAAGATTTTCAGCATCTGCTGTAATTTTTCAAGGGAGAGTAGGCGCTGTCGAGTGTTGACATCAATGGTGGCTCTCAATAGCTGGGCTTCATAGCCGTAGTCATCAGCGGTATGCAGCAGGGCTGATACATCTTTAGGGAAGCAAGAACCACCCCAGCCAATACCAGCTTGGAGGAACTTACTACCAATGCGAGAATCTAGACCAATACCTTGGGCAACTTGTACTACGTCAGCACCAACGCGATCGCAAATGTTAGCGACTTCGTTGATAAAGCTAATCTTAGTGGCCAAAAATGCGTTGGATGCATACTTCACCATTTCAGCTGAGCTGAGATCAGTCACCAAAACAGGCACTTGAGGTGCTTCTTGTTCTTCGGCAAATTTACGCTCAACGATAGGCTCGTAAAGCTCCTTCATCATGGCAATTGCCTTAGGATTGCTGCCACCTAAAACAATCCGGTCAGGATTGAAAGTGTCATAGACTGCTGACCCTTCACGTAAAAATTCAGGATTGCTAACAACATCAAACAAGGGAGCCTCAGGCTTGCCAGCAGGAGCACCGGCACCCACTGGCACTTGTTTACGCTCAGCAATACCGTCCATCACAATCATGCGGACCCAGTCACCAGAGCCAATGGGCACTGTGGACTTGTTGACAATTACTTTATAACCACCATTCAGGTGCTCTCCAATGCCCCGGGCAACTGCCTCAACATAGCGAGTGTCACTTTCACCGGTCGGTAGAGGGGGGGTACCAACAGCAATGAAAAGAATATCGCCATGGGAAACGCCTGCTGCCAGGTCAGTGGTAAACGTTAAGCGGTCAGCTTCCATGGAAGATTGCATCAGCTCAGACAGTCCCGGCTCAAAAATAGGCGATTGCCCAGACTGCATCAATTTGACCTTTTCCTCATTGTTATCAACGCAGATAACGTCGTGACCAATGTGGGAAAGGCATACACCTGTAACTAAGCCGACATAGCCTGTACCAATAACGCAAACACGCATATAAATACTCCTTACTTAAAAGATAAATCCAATGAAATTAACCGTAATCAGCGCTATCTGTTGTTCTAGTCCTCGGGTTCCTGGAACCCGAGGAGAATACAGAAAGGCGTTTTAACCGTAACCTGGGCCAATCATCTAAGAAGATGACGTTGCCGTTGTCGGCATAGCCAGGTTACCCGCTGCTTCTAAGCGAGCTTGAAAGTCCGCAATGGTCAGCTTCAAACCTGCTTGAAGGGGCACTGTTGGCTCCCAATTCAGCATGGTTTTAGCTTTTGTAATATCTGGCTGACGACGACGTGGATCGTCCTGGGGCAGGGGTTCAAATTTCAATTCAGCATCAGGGTTAATCATTTTTTGAATAGACTGAGCCAGTTCCAAAATAGTGTATTCACCTGGATTCCCTAAATTCATAGGACCAATGTAGTCACCATTCATAAGACGAATAAAGCCCTCTACTAAGTCGGACACATAACAGAAGCTGCGGGTTTGAGAACCATCACCGTATACAGTTAGAGGATTACCTTGCAGTGCTTGCACAATAAAGTTGCTAACTACCCGACCATCGTTTTCGAGCATACGTGGGCCGTAAGTGTTAAAAATGCGTACTACCCGAATATCAACGTCGTTTTGACGGTGATAATCAAAGGCGAGAGTTTCAGCGACCCGCTTACCTTCGTCGTAACAGCTACGAATCCCAATGGTATTCACACTGCCTCGATATTCTTCTGGCTGAGGATGAACTTCAGGATCACCATAAACTTCGGAGGTAGACGCTAGGAAAAAACGAGCTTTGACTCGTTTGGCCAGACCTAGCATATTGAGGGTACCCATCACATTAGTTTTGATGGTTTTTACCGGATTGTACTGATAGTGCACTGGTGAAGCAGGGCAGGCTAAGTGATAAATTTGGTCGACTTCTAGCCGAATAGGCTCAGTAACATCATGGCGAATGAGCTCAAACTTGGGGTTATTCAACCACTGCAAAACGTTTTGCTTCCGGCCAGTATAGAAATTATCTAGACAAATAACCTCATGATCATCTGCCATTAGGCGATCAATGAGATGAGAACCTATAAAACCGGCTCCACCGGTAACTAAAATTCGCATAATACTTTTGAACTAGTAAGACGCCAACACAATGTGAAATGTTTATAAACTACGTGCTTCCTTAAGACCAGACCTTTGTTGAGGGCACAGCAGAGCAGACGCAACTTGTAATAGAAATCACAAGTTGTACGGCCAATTCCTTAGGAGGCCTTGATGCTATCGCTAGCTTACCTAAGTCAGAATGCCTACATAATTTCCCTAATATGTCTGCAATTTAACAAAGTTTGCTGGTTAAACGATCGACTGCAATAGGCATTCACTACAACTTCAAATCCTTTTTACAGGAATACCCAAAATTTGACTGAATATACCAGTGACCGATTTTAGGTATTCTAAGCTGTAACAAAAAGAACGAAGGATGTCTGTGATCTTCTATCTAAAGGTTAGTCAAGACATTAAGGTCGGTTTTAATCCAATTGATACCTGAGCGACTACCTTGGCGGCTATAGATGTCGCTAGCAGTGACAAAATCGCTAGCGGCAGCTTGTGTTTTTGCTAGATTTGCTTGAGCCCGTGCTCGATTATGAAATGCTTCTGCTAAATTAGGTTCAGCTTTGATGACCTTAGTAAAGCAGTCAATGGCTCGAGCATATGCTTTTTCCCGATAGGCCCAGATGCCTTGGTTAAACTGATGACGTGCATCACCACCAATGGGTGTGGAGATATCAGTGATCGGGGTGGTGAAGGGGATGTTTGGGCCCAAGGGCTGGAGAATTGTAGTTGCGATCGCACCGCCCCCAATTCCCAAAATCGCCAATATTACAGCGATTACTATCCATCCATTGGTTGAGATTTCCATAATTCCTTACAAAGCTGACTTCAGCCTGTTTTTCAGCAAAAATTACTACTAATAAAGTCTTATTAAAATCCTGTTTGTCTGATGAGCCCCCTGAAAAGATTTTATGAAGTCCTACAGCTAAGACAACTGATTCACTGTTTAAAGTAGTTTTGCCACACTGTATTTCCATTGACTTTATAAAATCTTCATCTTTAATGATGGTCAAGTATCTACAGATACACCAAGTGAACCTTGATCTAAAAAGTACATAACTATGAACGCTTGGTGGATACTAATATGGCTTCTTGCTAAAATTTTATGAGGTTCATTCCATGCAGTTTGGTTAGCAACAGGACCAACAGCCGTTTTATCTGATTTGTCATAACGCTCCGCTATCGAAATTTAGAGGATAGTTAATGCCTGATATGTTCCCCGGCATGAACCCTTACCTAGAGCACCCTGATCTTTGGCCTGAAATTCATCCACAGTTTGTAACTGCCCTGGCCAACCTCTTACAGAAAGAAGTTTCTGAACGATACAGTATCCTCATCCGCAAACGGGTCTATCGCGTTAGTGGTGAAGATAGTCTAGTCGTTGGGCAGTTGGCCCATGACTGTTCTCCCAATAGTCCACCGACCAATGATGTCGCTGCTTCCCATCAGCAACCAATTCCTACCTACATTGCGGTGCCGCAAACCATACAAGAGGACTATATTGAGATTCTCGATTGTCAAATTGGTAGGACGGTTACCATCATCGAAGTGTTAACGCCTCAAAAGAAACGTCCTGGCCGTGGTCGTGAAAATTATGAGCAGCGCTGTGAGGCTATCTTTGGCAGTGATACTCACTTTGTCGAGATAGACTTGCTACGAGGATGGGAGCCAATTTCTGCCTATGCAGCAGGTAATGTTGATTATCGAGTGTTGGTGAGCCGTAGCGATCAGCGTCCAAAGGCAGATTTGTATGCCTGGCAAGTGAATGCGCCGATTCCCCCCCTGAAGTTACCTTTAAGTTATCCCCAAGACGATGTAGGGGCTCAGGCATATTGCACAGTGGATCTCAAACGGGCACTTGATGAAGCGTGTTTGCGGTCTCCTTGTTATTTTTCAATTGACTATGAGCGATCTCCAATTCCCCCTCTACCTCCAGAGGAAACTATTTGGCTAACAACTTTATTGGAACGATCAAGTCTGCGGCCATCGCACCAGAGCATAAATCGATATGATCAAGGAAAGCTCACAAAACAAAGTGCACATCTATAGGCATGATCAGCTATTGGATTGGCTACACTCCCAAAACCTATAAGCGTTTGAGCAAAAAGATTTTCCGGTTTACATTGTGTTTTAGATCAACGTATTTTCGTCTATTACGAATAGGGTGAGAGTATCCTCTCCATGGGGAACAACAGCGACATGGCTGGCAATTGCAAGCGTGTCAGATTGTCGGTAAGACTCTGGTAATATCCTGATGTGGTCTCGTTGAATATCCATTAGATTGGGTGAAGTTGTTACAGGAATAGCCAATAGGTCACCCACCTGAGGTTTGAGGATGACAAAATATCCATGTTTATTGGCAGTGGGTATATTGAATAGTTTGTGATGTAGATCAATTACGACAACAGCATGATCATCGATATGGGTTACTCCTGTGTATCCTAAACCGCTACTGTGAACTTGGGAGTGGCTAACAACTTTATAAACAGATTCAATACGACAGGCGAGGGTTAATTCTCCTAGACTCATCACAATGAGTCTAAGTGAGTTGATGGTGGCGGTAGATGTTTGGCGTGTCATGGCTTTTGGAGAAGAGTTGCGATCGCACCTACAAAATCTTTCTCAATGTAGGGTTTAGTAAAGTAATCGTTAGCACCTAGATGTTTGGCTAACGTTCGGTGCTTATGGTTACCACGTGATGTCAGCATCACTGTTGGGATCTGAGTCCATGAGGAATTAGCCCGACGATGACTGAGAAATTCAAATCCATTTAAGCGAGGCATTTCCACATCACAGATAATTAATTCTGGTAGCGCCCCTCTCTGTAATTGGTCCAGCGCATCACGACCATCCTTTGCCTGTAGCACCTGGTAACCTGCTTTACGTAGCGTTAACGCTAAAGTGCGCCGTAGTGCTGATGAATCATCGATAATCATCAGTGTTTGGGAATGATGCTCATACTGAGGTTGGGGCTGTATTGGGAGCGAGAGTTTTGTACTAAACTGCACTAGAGCCGCTCCGTCAATGACAGGCACTAGGCTACCGTCGGCTAAAACAGTACAACCGTTAATGTAGCTAGGGGTGGCAATGGCTTTACCCATCGGTTTTATGACTAGTTCTTGCTCTGTGACGATCTGTTCCAGGCCTAAGGCTAATAATCCTTGCCCCTGCTCAATGATTAGCATGGTTTGCTGTTGTCCTCTGACTGTCTGGCCTGTTTGCAGTTCCTTGGGTAGCTGCTTGGGAACCTGGCACTGATAGTTGAGAAGCTCAGCTAATTGATATATGGGGATTAGTTGCGATCTCCAATGGAGAAATCGTTGACCACCAGACTGTTTAAGTTGGTCAGCAGCAGGTCTAATAATTTCCTCAATACTGTCAGAAGCGATGGCGATGGCTGTCGTCCCAACACTGCCAACTACCAGTTTTGTAAGGGTAAGGGTGAGAGGGATTTTTAGGGAGAATACGGTACCTTTATGTTTATTGGTGGTTACTGACACCTTACCATTAAACGTTTGTAAACTCTCTCTTACAACATCTAGACCTACACCACGCCCTGAGAGTTCACTCACTTGATTGGCGGTGGAGAAACCAGGTTCAAAGATTAGCTGCTGGATGCGCTGTTTTGTCATTGTTGTTACCTGCTCTGGAGCAATCATTTGCGCTTCAATTGCCCGTTGAGCAATCTTGTCAGTGTCTAAACCTTGACCATCATCGTCAATTTCAATAACGGTATAGTTACCTTGATGGAATGCTCGAACCTCAATAGTACCCTGGTCAGGTTTGCCCAATGTTTGCCGCTTATCGGGGGGCTCAATGCCGTGGTCAAACGCATTTCGTACCAGATGTAGTAGCGGATCGTAGAGCTTTTCAAGCATGACGCGATCGACTAAAACATCTGTGCCTGTTAGTTTAAGTTCAACCGGTTTCTGATATGTATTTGAGAGTTCTCGAATCACCCGAGGGAATCGCTTTAAGACTTGATCTAGGGGAACCATGCGTGACCACATCAGCTCATCCCGCAATTGATTGAGAGTCCGTCGCTGTCGTTCTAACAATCGGTTTGATTGGCCAGCAAACAGGGCTACATCATCAACCGATTCTGCCAATTGAAATACTTCTTCTAGCACTCCTTCGAGTAGCGAATTAATTTCGCTATAGCTATCCATTTCAAGAGAGTCAAATGTACTATCTTCAGTGCGAATAATCGTGCTAGATCGGTGTTGATTAGGAGAAACCAAGATTTGGTCAGAGATACTCTGTAACTGTCGGACAATGGTTCGGAATGAAGAGAATCGTTGGCCGAGTCGATGAACTGTGCGTTGAAATTGATCATTTTGCAACGACAAGCTGTTACGGTTGATGGCTAACTCACCTACTAAATTATTCATTCGCTCTAGACGATCTAGGGCAACTTTGGCTGACAATCTAGATTGTGTAGTTGATTTAACTGGAGCTTTCTTCTTTTTGGAAGGTTTTTGCTGTACCGCTTGGGGCAATCTTGGTAGCAAATCATAGATTTCGCTGATGTTGGTTACAGTGGTTTCAATATTATTAGAAATAATATCTGCACCTCCAACACTTTTTGCCATAGAAACCTCAGGGCTATCTGTGGCATCTGTAGAGATTTCAAGGTCTGGAGTAGACGGAGTTGACCAAGAATCTAAGATTGACTCCGTTGGAGCATCTGCCATAACAGCTTCAAAATCTGTTATTTCTACATCGAAGTTATTGTCTGTTGATTCTGGATTGCCCCATATGTCTGCTAAGGCATTGACATCAGGTTGTATAAGCTTTGAATTGTCGCCCTTTTCTATCTTTTCTACCGAAGGGAATTCTAAAGCTTCTATGGACCAGATTTCTTCTAAAGCCGAAATTTGGTTGGCTGAGCTGTCTGATGGAGCAGAGGTTGTTTTTTCTATTTCATAGTTGTTTGGAGGTTCCAACATATCAAGGTTGAGATTAGACAAATCCAGGTCATCGATATGTTCGGAGATATGAGTATGAATTGGTTCATCAAGCTCAATTATATTGCCTTCTGCTAATGTCAATAACTTCTTTGAAGGTTCGCCAATTGCAATTCGCTCCCCAGCAAGGATAGCTTGGCGAGCATGTTCTATATTGTCTATAACTTGTTCAATTACAGGTAATGGCTGATCGTGATATCTGTTTGCAGCTGCTTGAGCAAGGGTTGTAATCTCTGTAAATTTCGGTATATCTATAATTTCGGCAAATCCAGTTAGAATCTCAAGCTGAATCTGTAGCTCTTGCCCACAATCATAGTTTTGAGGATCGGTAATTAAGGTGCGCAGTTGTGTTAATACTTCAGCCACATCGACCTCAAAAAGTGAGGCGACAATATCTATGCCTAGCTCGGCAGAGCTAGGCATAAAGCTATCTGTAGCATGTAATGCTGGTCCAAGGTATTCCTCCAAGTCATTAAAAATACTCTCAAATGCAACTAGAGTTTGTTTTTCATTAAATTTGCCTGTGTCAATCTGTGATTGCAGGGGATGGCGTAAGCAATCATAGGCACGTAAAAACAAAGTTTCTAACTCTGCGTCCACCACTACTGTATCGCTGTACAACGCTTTTAGTGAGTCTTCCAGCCGATGGGCAATGATTTTAATGGTATCTAGTTCGACACTGGCAGCTCCTCCTTTGATGGAGTGTGCTGCTCGCATCAGCTCATGTACCCTTTGTACACTAGTGTCTTGGCGCAGGCTAAGCAGGCCAGTTTCAATGATGTCTAGCAGTTCAGACGCTTCTTCAATAAAAAATTGATAAGCCTGATCGCGAATCTCAGGATCGATGGTCATAGCCTGCAGAGCATTGAGGGGTCAAGATTGAAACAATAGTTTGGAGCTAGCTCACCTTAAACTGACGCACACTTTCCTGTAGAGCTTGAGAAATTTCTAGTAGCTCTCTAAAAGATGTAGAGACAGTGTTGGCATCAGCTGATGTTTTCTGGGCGATGTTGGCTACATCCTTCATCACTTTAGTCATATTTTCTGAACTCTCAGATTGGGAGAATGTGGCTTGACTAATCGAATTGACGAGGTCTTTGATTTCAGTAGTGACTTGGGCGATGCTGTTTAAGCTTTCACGTGTTTTGTCTACTAGCTGAGTTCCTACGACTACCTGCTCGGTTCCCATTTCCATGGCCTCTACCACCTCATTGGTTTCTGCTTGAATTTCGGCGACCAGGTTCTCGATCTCGGTGGTTGCTTCTGCGGATTGTTGTGCCAATGAACGTACCTCATCTGCAACAACTGCAAAACCTCGTCCTTCTTCGCCAGCCCGAGCGGCTTCAATAGATGCATTCAGCGCTAATAGATTAGTTTGGGCAGCAAATTCGTTAATTAGGTTAACGACACCTGAGATTTTTTGTGATGACTCACCCAGACGTTTAACCTTTTTTGCGGTGGCGGCTACTGTTTCTCGAATGGCTAGAATCCCTTCTACTGCCCGATCCATGGCAACATCACTAGATTCTACAGTGGCAGTTGTTTGTTGAACAATAGCTTCAGCTTGGTCTGCGTTGGCGGCTACGGCTCGAATAGAGGCAACCATCTGATCTAATTGCTCAAGCGCGGCTGTAATTTCTTGGGTTTGTTGTTGTGCGGCTTGAGAAAGATCTTGGACAGAAGCTTCATTTTGACTGGCTGTGGTTGATACCTGCTGCGAAGCAATTTGCACCTGTCCGACAATTTTCTTCAAGCTAGTAATCGTAGCGTTATACGAATCGGCAATAGTACCAATTTCATCGGCGGTGACTTGGGCCCTGACGGTCAGGTCACCTTGACTGACTGGATCAACTTCCAGCATCAGCTCTAAAGCACGTTTTTGTAAGTTCTCTTTTAAGGATTTCTGCTCTGCTGCTAGGGAAGAAACTTGTTGAACGGTCATTAAGACACCCAACTGTCGACCTAGCTGATTACAGAAGTGGATTTCTGTCTCTGTCCAAATGTGTAGCCCTTGCACATGATGAATTGCCAACAAGCCAAACAGGCGAGCCTGACTCACAACTGGTATCACCAAGGCAGATTTAACATTGAGGACGTGCCACCGCTGACGTACGCTGTCTGTTAAATCGGCAATAGTAACATCATCTGCGATTAACGGTTGACCATCGATATAGTTCTCAATTTCTGTTTGTGAGATGAATAGGGACGGTACTGTTTCATCAAGAATACTAAGCTGGCTAGTTGTAACGGATTCATTCTGGCCTAATATTTGGGCATCTTTGGTGCGGTATAGGACAACACGGTCGGAGCGGAGGAAGGTCCGTACTTGTTCAACAAATAGATTTAGTTGGGCTTGATTGTGGTCACTGTCTAAATCGCCTGTAATTGACGTAGCTGATGCCAACAGCTTTGATTGCTGTGCAGTAGTCTGTTGTTCATTGTTAAACTGCTTGAGCTGCGTAGCCATTTGGTTGATGTTGTTACCAAGCTGAGCAATTTCATCTTGCCCAGTAACGTCTAGTCGCGTACGCAGATCCCCTTTTCCGATTTTATTGACAACGTCGGCAGCCCGCAAAATAGGTTGGGTGAAGCGTCGAGTTATCCAAATTGCTAAACCTGTTGCCACCCCTGCTGCGGCTAATGTTCCTAGGGCGATCGCAAAAAACAATCGCCGCTGAGTGGCTTGTAGGACGGCTAAGTCAACTGAAGTGACTGCACTCCAATTTAAGTTAGATAGATTTTCTGTCGCTATAAATGGCGAGAAAGCAACGATTTCTGGAGCTTCAGTTAGGCTATTGCTAGCTTTTACAGTTTTACCACGCTCACCCTGGACAATGCCCGCAATATCGGGAAAAATCTTTGCTAGAGTTAAGATCTCAATGTCAGTGGATTCAGAGAGATCTACTTCTTGACCGGAGGAATTCACTGGTATGATGTAACCTGCCTGGGGAGATAAAAAGACATCCCCTGATTCGCTAGCTAGATAAAACTTATGGCCATTATCTCCAAAATTGTTGAGAATTTCTCCTAATTTTTCAATGGGAATCCGTGCACGGATATATCCTATTGGTTGCCCATTTAACTTATCTTTGACAACAGAGGCTGAATACACACTAAATTCACCAGAGGTGGTGGAAATTAGTGGCTGACTCAAAATTGCGCCGTTAGCGGCTTTAGCGGCTTGAATATAGGAACGATTAAGGTGGTTGGACAGTTTTTTCCCTTGGGAGGTTTGAGCAATGGGATTACCAGCAAGATCAAAAAACGCGATGCTGCTGTAAACCCCATCATAGGCCTTCATCATTTGGTCGAGGCTCTCAGATTTTTGTTTTGGAGTGATGGTGCTCCGTAGCTGAGGATCAGTGAAAATCTCTAAGTTAGCTAAAAACTGAATGTCTGAGTAGCGTTCTTTCATGAAGAGTGCTACTGCTGACTGTAGATCATTGACGCGTACTGTTTCTAGCTCTTGGAGTTTTTCAAAGGTTCCCTGGTTGGCAATGTTATAGGCGATCGCACCCACGCTAATGACAGGAAACGTACCTAGTAATATGGCTAATAGTGATGCTTTTGTCTTTAGCCCCAGTCGATGCCACCAGACTCTGAGTTTACCTTGGTGAGATATAGACTGACTTTGTATAGGTAAACGTGATACTGTTTCTGAGCGAGGTTTTGTGATTAAACTAGCGAATAGTTCATCAGACTGCATCTTGGTGGTGTCTTCAGTAGGCAAATCACCACTGTCAGAATGTGTGGGTGTGCTTAATGTCATAGAAAACTCTTGAACTCAAGTGATAGGTTGAATAGTGTGATTAATTAAACGGGCATGTGGTCAAAAATTGATAAGCCTTCCAAGAGAATAAGCATTTCACCGGCTTCTCCTAACCAATAACCCCGTAAAAATGGCACAAGCGTTTCAGATATAACTGATGGAGACTGAATGGTATCGAGAGAGAATAGTTCTATTCCCTTTATCTGATGAACAACTAAGCCGAGATGATATCGCTCGGGTGTCTCTATCGATGATTTTTCTAAGAGTAGAGTATTGTAGTGTGTAGTTAGTGTGGGTTGTTGATGTAAGGGATTTCCTCCAAGCAGATGACCTATATCTACTAGCCATAGAATCTCACCGCGCCAGTTATAAACTCCCATGATCCAAGGTGGTAAATGTGGGATTGCGGTAATCTGAGAAACTTCAATCTTTAAGGCTGCTGCTAACTGACTTATCGGTAACAGTGCCGTCACATCATTCAGTAGGCTAAATTTTAGGTACTGATCTACAGCTGATGCTTGAGATGATGTCTGTGTAGACAGTTGCATAGTTGTTTTTTATGACTCTCCATTTGTCTAGTCCCATCAAGAAGCTGGTACAGAATTGATGGTAAAACTGACAACTTTTCCCTAGTGGCCAATCAGTTGCTTAACTGTTTTAGATAACTCTGCTTGATCAATGGGTTTTGTGAGATAGGCATCAGCTCCCTGTTTCTTTCCCCAAAATTTATCCATATCAGTATCTTTTGTAGAACAGATAATGATGGGAATTGCACTGGTTGTAGCTTCTGCTTTAAGATCGCGACAAATTTCAAATCCACTACGATCGGGCAAGACTACATCTAACACGATAATGTCAGGTGTCTGGGTACTCAGTTTTGCCAAGGCATCGGCACCATTGGTTGCTGTCATTACGGTTAAGCCATCTTGTGACAGACATTTAGCCAGCATTTCTAAAATAGTTTTAGAATCATCAACAACTAGTGCAATTCCCATGGATTTATCCAATTTCAATAAACAAAAAATAGCTTGAGCAAACCCTGTAATGAATGCCTAGAACAAACTTGTTAGCAGTGTTCCCAGCTTTAAGACCTGAGTGATAGTTTATATCTAAAGAAATAGAATTATTCCCAAAATTGGATAATAAAACTATCTATATTTCAACTGAAGCGTGTTTAGAAAGTTGTCTTTCAACGACTGATAATACCTGATGTGGATTAATTGGCTTGCTCAAGAATGCGGATGCACCTACCATCCTGGCACGCATTCGATCAATTACTCCATCGTTCCCAGTCAGAATTATAACCGGTGTTTCTTTAAAACAGGATATCTTTCTTAGCTTACTACAAAGCTCATAGCCGTTGGTTCCAGGCATCACAAGGTCTAGAAATATTAATGCAGGTTTTTTGGATAACAATACGGCGATCGCTCTTAATGGATCTTGGACACAATGAGTCTGATAATCTGCTGTGCCTAAAACTCTTTCTAATGCTCGGCAAATGGCGGGGCTGTCATCTATACAAGCAATCAAAGGGCCACTAGGAGATGGCTCTTGTACTGTAGAGGGTGAAATTGGTGATTCTAGATCATCAATTTCAATGAGCTCTACTGCACCCTGTTGCACATACGGTAGCAAAGACGCTGAAAGGGAGACAATATCACGATTGAGTTTAATGCTTAGATCTCTGAGGGTCTGCTGACCCGTGAGCATCATTGTCAGGTTTCGGTATAGAGGTTCAGGAACCTGTTTTTTGAGTTCTAGAGGATGACGGACTATGGGAGCTAAATCAGGAGAACGATCACCTAATTTTGCCTCAAGCCATGATTTCCAAAGGGCTTTGGCTTTGTAAATGATAGTTTCGGCATTTATCAGTAAGAGCTGATGTGATAGTTGATTGTCAGTTTGCACCTGATAGACCACTTCACGGGCCTGATTAATATCGAAGAAGGCTTCTAAAAAAATGTTTTCAATGATTTGATTGATTTGTTTACGAGATATTTTTTGTTGGCTATACCAAAAGCCTAACAGTTGATATTCCCAGCATGTTAATTTTTTTTGATTCTCTGTTTTAGATAACTTTCTAAACTCGGATTTGAGAGTCGAGAGTTCCAAATAAAGGTCAGGGCAGGCGTGTTTGACATGACGATACCAACGACGCATTGGTTGTTTGCCACCCGTGACATAGAGCAATCGGCCCATATAAAACTCAAATGTCCACTTAGTGTGATGGGCGGTTAGTTGTAACTGCCCGTTAAACTGACTTTGCTTGAGTAGCCCAAAAAGCCGACTTTGTTTTGCTGCCGTAAAATCACTAATGGTGATGACAGACTGTTTATTGGTCATTGTTATTGTCATCGCGTAGACAGGGTAAATAGACTTAAATTATTGCTTTATCCCCCTGGTAATCAAAGTTTTGAGTCGCTACATAACATGTTGCGACACCCCATGATTCTTTAGTGGTTCAAGGTTGAAGTGTTTGATTTCATGACATTATCCTTGACAGAATGGAAAAGATTATTAAGGGGTAAAGAGCGTTGAGAGAATTCTGGATAGGCTTCGAGCCCATGTTCGCTCAGATCTAATCCCGTTGACTCAGCCTGATGAGATACTCGCAGCCCAAAAATGATGCGGAGCATGAACCAACTAAACAGAGTACTGATGCTTACAAACGCAGCCACAATGACAATTCCTGTAATTTGAATTAGAACAGGTTTAATGTCTCCGCCCAGCAAAAAACCAAGGGCTGGACCTGATGTTTCCGAGTGCCAATCATTAATATTAGGACCAACGCTAAATAAGCCAACGGCAATTGTTCCCCAGATTCCACCTACTAGGTGGACAGGGAGCGCACCTACGGGATCGTCAATCCGTAATTGGTTAAACAAGCCCGCTGCAAAGACTGCAAACATGCCCCCGATAAAACCAATAATAATGGCACCGATGGAGGTGACATATGCACACCCTGCGGTGATAGAGACCAACCCAGCTAGGGCACCATTAATAATCATGCTGAGGCTGGGTTTGCTGGTGATTAACCACGATATAACAGCTGCCGCTACGGCACCAGTGGAGGCCGACAGGTTTGTGGTCAGGATAATACGGCTAGCGATGGCTGGGTCTGCTGTCATACTTGAACCCGCATTAAATCCAAACCAGCCAAACCACAGAATTAATCCACCTAGTGTTGAGATCGCAAGGTTATGACCTGGTATGGTGTTTTCACCATGCGGCCTATACCGACCAACCCGTGGCCCTAATAGCCAAGCACCGGTTAATGCAGCCCAACCCCCGACACTATGGACTACTGTTGAACCGGAAAAGTCCCAAAACCCCATAGTCTGTAGAAACCCCCCACCCCAGATCCAATGGCCAACCATTGGATAAATAACGAGGGAGAGAACAGCGCTAAATGTAAAAAATGCTAAAAATGATATACGTTCTGCAACCGCGCCAGATACGATTGTTGCTGCGGTACCTGCAAATACTAATTGAAAAAAGAATTTAGCATCCAGGGGTATACCTGCCCAAGCAAGGGAGTCAAAGACCCCACTATAGTGCTCGTCCGTTAATGGACTTAAATCTAGGCCTTGTAAAAAGAATCCAGAATAACCGATAACCGCGTTACCATCTCCAAACATTAGGGCAAAACCCACTGCCCAGAAACAGAGAGAAACAACACCAAAGACAATGACGTTTTTGGTGAGGATGTTAACAGCATTTTTGCTTTGACAGAAACCGGTTTCCAGCATGGCGAAACCAGCATTCATGAAGAATACGAGTATTGCGCATAACAAAACCCAAATGGTATCTACAGTTACCTGGAGAGATTCAGGCAGCGACTCAGGCGTAGTATCCGCAGCCAGGACGGCTCCATTCCAAACTAGCCAAATTGCAATGACTAGTAATAGGGTAGGCTGCCACCCCATGCGCTTCTGGTAAAATTGTCTCATTATGGAGAAAACATCTAAAAATCTCACTTAAGTAGCTATTAAGAGACAATTTCACCCTAGTGGATGTGATTGTCTATCGATTGCTAAGGGCGAGGTTGTAATAGATCTATATTTCCCAGAGCGATTTTGTTCTCTCAGGTAGAGGGCAGTTCTAATCAAAAAATCAGCATAAATCGGTTGATTTTACTGAAGCGTAATGTCCTTAAGGGCAACTTTGCGTCATATACATAAGAGATGTCACCCCTTAGCGAGTGCTAATATTCGTTTTGCCACATCGTCGGTGACTGGCATGACCGATAACCGATTACCTCGTTTAACCACTTGCAGTTCGTCGGGTTCAAAATTACCTTTGAGCTCATCGAGGCTGATGTAGTGCTGGAAAGTCTCAATGTAACTAACGGTAACCGTATGCCATCGAGGATCTGCGGGCGTGGATTTGGGATCGTAATATTTATTGGTTTCATCAAACTGGGTGGGATCAACCACCATTTCTTCACTGATTTTCATCAGACCAGCAATACCAGGGGGCTTTGTATTGGAGTGGTAAAAGAAGGCGATGTCGTCCATTTTCATAGACTTGAGAAAGTTGCGAGCCTGATAGTTACGCACACCATCCCAAACTTCGTTGCGATCGCGCTCCAAGTCATCAATGCTATACACATCTGGTTCAGACTTCATCAACCAGTACTTCATCGTGCTTTACTACCTCCTGTAGGTCATTCCATACGCTATCGTGCCAACCACGGGGCCAGTTAACTTCGGCGCAACGCCCATCGCCTGCATAGGCTAAATTAAGCGTAATTGGCTTATTCGGCAAATACCGTAGACGTTCGGCCCACTCAATCACTACTATTCCGGGGGCTACCTCTTCCCCATCCCAATAGGTTTCTAGATAAAGACCATCCACTCCCATACTGTCCAAACGATACAAATCGACATGGTACAGGGGGACTCGACCCGTCAAGTACTCATTAATCAACGTGAATGTGGGACTGTCAATGGTTTGCTCAATACCTAAACCTGCCCCTAAGCCTTGAGTAAAGGTGGTTTTGCCGCTACCTAAAGGACCTGATAACAAGAGCACTGTTTCTACTGGCAAGTGTTGACCCATCAGCCATCCCAGCCGATGGGTAGCTCTCAAGTCTGGTAACTGAATTGAAAGAGCGGTTGACATTGCTAAGGTTAAGCGGGACTGAGGTATGGTAACTGCCATTGGATGGGCAACCCTCCAACTGTATCGTTAATCTAATAGCGAGTTCACACCGAGTTCAGGATAGGCAACACTGCATGATTATCACGGTCGCCAGCTTCAAGGGTGGCGTTGGCAAAACTACCACTGCCATTCACTTGGCCGCATTTTTCCAAGGAAAAGGAAGAACATTACTCATTGATGCTGACCCCAACTGCTCAGCGTTGGGGTGGGCCAGTCGTGGTGAATTACCGTTTGAAGTGGTGGATCAGTGGCAGGCCGAAGCCCAAACTGAATCTTATGGGCATGTCATTATTGATACGCAGGCTCGACCGACTACTGAAGATTTAGCCGCCTTAGCCAATACCTGTGATTTACTCGTGCTACCCACCATGCCAGATATTTTGTCCCTGGATGCTCTGGTGTTGACCATTGAATATCTCAAATCCATTCAGACTAACCAGTATCGGATTTTGATTACTGCGATACCCCCTAAACCCAGCCGTGCAGGTGACGAAGTCAAAAAGTTGCTTAAGGAAGCTGATATTCCGACCTTTGATGTGGGAATAGCTCGTTTAGCTGCGTTCCAAAAAGCCGCTATGCAAGGCATACCAGTTTATGCTGTCAAAGATCAGCGGTCTGAACGAGGGTGGCAAGATTATGAAGCAGTTGGGAATGAGATTCTTAATTTGGTGAAAGGGCTGTAATTTTTAAAGACAGAGGGTAATGGTGACACTGCTTGGTCAACAGGAATCTGAATCTATTTATGGTGCCGACTAATAGACAAGAGCCCTGACCTTCTGGCCAGGGCTCCGTATTTTTGCATTGCAAATTGGATAGTTATACTTCCTTAGCGGCGGGAAGACATCAAGATGCGTAACACATACCAGAACAAGAGCATGACCGCAGCAAATAATTCTAAGGATGCTGCCACGTGTTGATTTGTGGAATAGCGATGCATCACATTGGATGTTTTGTACAAAATCGCTGCGGCCGCAAAAGCCACCATAAAGAAAGAGAAGAATAGCCCCAGGGAGAAGCCAAACAGCAGGCTACAAACAATGAGGCCCAGAGCTACCATGCCACCGACTTTAAGAATGCCGCCTAAAAAAGCGAAGTCCTTGCCGGAGGTGAATGCGACTGCGGTCAACCCACCGAATAGGAACAGGGTAATAATGCCTGCAGTAGGTAGGACAGTTGGATCTGAAAAGGCGACCGCCATATAGAGTAGGGGGGCGAAGATAATGGCCTCACCTACAACGTAAAGACCCAAACCCGTATACTGCGCATTAACATCGTCAGCTTTGGCGGCCATATTACTAGCCAGATAGCCTAATAACGCAAAACCACCCAGCAGTGCCAGCCAACCAAATCGACCCCCTCCGAGGAATACATTGGCGAGAAAACGAGCAATACCTAGCTGAAAAAATAAAAATTCAACCACTACAAACGCACCAACGGCCCCAGCAAGATGGGTGTAGGTACGTTTAATAAATTCCGCTCGCTCACTGGGGCGAGCCTGAGCCACCATAACCATGCACAAATGCCTCCTGTAGGCAAAAAGTTAATTAGTCTGATTGCATGCAAACTGCGCACTGTCAATCAGCGATACCTCTCTCAGAGGCTAACATACTTGCTCAATGTACAGCTTCTCCATGCACAGTAGCTGTTTGGCCACTACGTAATGCATAGGAAAATATTAATCGTAATGTAGTTTAGGATACAAAAATGCCAATTTAGGATATGAAGCTGACAATAAGCTCTTGCATTGCTGATTTCGGTAAAAGTACTGGAAATGTATGATGAATAACACCCTGTGCAATACTCACGATGGTTGATTCAGCCACTGCCCCCTTAGACTCTATGGTCTATGTTCCTAGTCTTTCAGACACCTCGATTGAACTACGTCAATCGCTTCAGGAAGATCGAATCTTAGCCGCTATTGATGTGGGAACCAACTCAGTTCATATGGTTGTTGTCAAAATTCAACCAGAGTTGCCCGCATTTACTATTATTGGTCGTGAGAAAGATACTGTCCGCCTTGGTAATTTTCGTCCTGGCACTAATTGTTTGTCAGACGAAGCCATGGAGCGAGGTATTGCTGCCTTGAAACGGTGTAAACAAATTGCCAATAGTCACCATGCTGACGATATTGTCACGGTAGCCACCAGTGCTACCCGTGAAGCGAACAACGGTCAAGTATTTATTGATCGGGTAAAACAAGACGTTGGTTTGGATATCAACCTAATTTCTGGCCTTGAAGAGGCCCGACGCATTTACTTGGGTGTGCTGTCTGGCATGGAACTCAATGGTCAGCCCCACGCCATTATCGATATTGGTGGTGGTTCCACTGAGATCATTTTGGGTACTGGGGAACGTCATCGATTTCTCAGCAGTACTAAGGTGGGGGCCGTTAGGCTGAATGCGCGAATGGTGACCACCAATCCCATTAGTACCGAAGAGTTTTTGCAGTTGCAGGCCTATGTGCGGGGGCGGCTTGAGCCCAATATCGATGCGCTGAAGGCTAAGCTGGTGGATGGCGAACCCCTGTCATTGGTGGGCACATCTGGCACGATTGAGTCCCTGGCTATTTTGACAGCCATTGATCAGTTGGGTTCAGTTCCTGTTCGCATGAATGGGTATACCATGGCCATGAATGAGCTAGAACGCTGTATCCAAAAGCTGCGCCGCATGAGTTTTAGTGAACGGCTTAAGCTGCCAGAAATGTCGTCTCGACGAGCTGAGATCATTGTGCCTGGAGCCGTGATTCTACAGGAAGCAATGCGGATGCTAGGTGTGGATCGGATCACCATCTGTGAACATGCCTTGCGAGAAGGCTTGGTTGTGGACTGGATGCTCACCCATGGTCTTATTGAAGACCGGATGCAGTATCAACAATCGGTACGGGAGCGGAGCGTTATGAAAGCCGCCCATAAGTATCGGGTTGATAAACCCCACAGTGAGTTAGTAGCCAAATTTGCATTAGCCTTATTTGATCAAACCCGTGGTGTTTTGCATCAGTGGGGACCTCTGGAACGTGAGATTCTGTGGGCAGCAGCTATGCTCCATAATTGCGGTCATTTTGTCAGTCATGGAGCCCACCATAAGCATTCTTATTACTTAATCCGGAATGGTGAATTACTGGGTTTCACCAGCACTGAGATTGAGCTGATTGCTAACATTGCTCGTTACCATCGCAAGAGCGCACCCAAGATCAAGCATGATCCCTATAAAGACTTGACTAAGAAGAGTCGTAAGATTGTCAGTCAGCTCAGCGCTATGTTGCGGGTAGCGGTTGGTCTGGATCGGCGGCGGCTAGGTGCGATCGCAAGTTTTCAAACCACCTATGATTCAAAAGCTCATACCTTAACTCTAAGCTTTATCCCCACCCATGCTAACGATGCCTGTGAGCTAGAAATCTGGAGTGCTAATGACAAAAAAGCTTGCTTTGAACAGGAGTTTAATTTGCAACTGCAGGTGCGTCACCAGGCTTAATACCCCATGTCCATATTCCTTGCAAAAAGGTATGGGTCGTCTGAGCTATCTGGTTTTGTTGCCAAACGACACATACTTCAGACTGGGGAGTCGTTTCTTGAAAGGGAATGAAACATACCCCTCGGCGCTGGAGATTCTGTAACGACTCAGGCACAATTGCCACACCGATTTCAGCGGTGACAAGGCTTAAAATTGTTTGCATTTGAGCCGCTTGCTGGGCCACGGTGGGACTAAAACCCCCTTGGTGGCACAGGCTAATGATTTGATCGTACAGCCGGGTAGCCATGGCCCTAGGGAACAATACAAATAACTCTCCCTGTAACTCTTGGATAGAAAGATTTGGTTGTGAGGCAAGTCGATGACCCAACGGTAAGGCGACCACTAATGATTCTTGTAAAACTGGCTTTGCCTGTAGAGTTGGATGATCCACAGGGGGACGCATAAAGCCAATATCCAGTCGGCTATCTAACAATCCTTGAATCTGTTCTTGGGTGGAGAGTTCATGGAGAACAATTTCCACATGGGGATATTGTTCTCGAAACTGTTTTAGGTAGTCAGGTAAGAGGCTGTACATGGCAGAGCTAACAAATGCGATCGCAAGTCTTCCCAACTCTCCACGGCTAGCTTGTTGCGTCTTGCTGACAGCCTGTTCTAACTGTTGTAGAAGTTGTTGAGCTTCTTGCTGAAGTACTTGTCCCGCCGCCGTTAAGGATACCTTGCGCCGCGTTCGTGCAAAGAGTTGTACGCCTAGCTCAATTTCGAGTTGTTTAATCTGTTGACTTAGGGGAGGCTGAGCCATCTGTAAACGACCTGCAGCTCGACCAAAATGTAGCTCTTCAGCCACTGCCAAAAAGTAACGAAGATGCCGTAATTCCATAATGGGTTTCTAATACTTTCTAGATATCAATAGATACTAAAAAATATATTGGACATCTCAATAGCTTGCCCATAGTTTTGAGATATCGTTTCAAATCCAGTTGCTATGGCTTCCGATACCGTTTATGCCCATCACGTTTGGGATACTGATCGCTACCAAAATCAGCACAGCTTTGTTTGGGAATATGGTGCAGCTCTGATTGATTTACTCAGTCCGCAGTCGGGGCAACAGATCCTTGACCTGGGTTGTGGCACGGGGGAACTGACCCATGCGCTGGCAGAAACGGGGGCTGTTGTCAGTGGGATTGACTCAGATGCTGCCATGGTTGCTAAGGCTCAGCAGCAATATCCACAGCTATCCTTTGCCATCGCTGATGCTCGTAATTTTGTAGTGGCACAGCCGGTGGATGGCATCTTTTCCAATGCGGCGCTGCACTGGGTTAAGCCACCAGAGCAAGCTGTTCAGGCTATGGCTAATGCCTTAAAACCTGGTGGAAAATTGGTCGTTGAATTTGGTGGCAAGGGCAACGTACAAGCTATTGTGGGGGCGGTGGAAACCGTCAGACAGCAGAAAAAACTCTGCCCCTGGTATTTCCCGAGTATTGGCGAATATGCTCACTTGCTAGAAAGCCATGGTTTAGACGTGACGTTTGCCGCCTTAATCGATCGACCGACGCCCTTAAATGACGGTACTCAAGGCTTAGCCAACTGGCTCAAAATGTTTGGTAGCAATCTTTTTGTAGGTTTGAATGAAATGACCATAGAATCTGTCATTCAAGATGTGGAAAGTCTTTTGCGATCGCAAATGTACGATGGTAACCAATGGATAGCAGATTATCGTCGACTGCGCCTGGTTGCAGTTAAACAGTCCCACAAGCCTGCTTAGGACTGGTTTATCTGAACAAATTTAAGAAAGCCTTTCCATTATGATGCGATGATGGGGCAGGTCTCTATGGTATTAAGCGTAATTCATAATGTTGTACCCTGCGTGCAACGAGAACGTGTTTACCATGGAAGTTATGACACCTCACATCGGCATCACGGAGCGGCTGAAACTATGGCAAATGTAGTGCTAGAAAGCGAGCTAGATCTTGAAGCACTCAATAAAACCTTAGATGGCATGGATGCTGCTGAGCTTGTTTCTTGGGGAGCTGAAACCTTTGGGGAATCCCTGGTAATGAGCACCAGCTTTGGCATTCAGTCAGCTGTCATGTTGCATCTAGTTACTCAGGTGATGCCCAATATTCCAGTCATTTGGGTTGATACGGGTTATCTACCTGTAGAAACTTACCGCTTTGCTGAGGAACTAACCCAGCGTCTGGGCCTGAATCTTAAGGTTTATCAGTCGCCCATGAGTCCGGCTCGCATGGAAGCTCTCCATGGACGACTGTGGGATCAAGATAATGTCGAGGCGCTGAACCGATACGACTATATTCGCAAGGTGGAGCCTATGCAGCGGGCGCTTAAAGATCTGGGGGCTAGGGCCTGGCTGGCAGGATTGCGAGCAAATCAAACATCCCATCGCCAAACCTTAGGCCGGATTGCTCAGCAGAATGATATTTACAAGCTACATCCAATTTTGTCCTGGCATTCACGGGATGTGTATAAGTATTTGACCACGTTCGATTTGCCTTACCATCCTTTGTTTGATCAAGGATATGTGACGGTGGGGGATTGGCATTCAAGCCGTCCGATGACGGATGATGATGGCGATGAGCGGGCAACCCGCTTCAAGGGATTGAAGCAGGAATGTGGCTTGCATCTGCATTTACCACAAACCCAGGGAGAAGCCGATAGTTTAAATTCGAGTTCGTTGTAGGTTAAGGGATTGGCGAAACGTTGCATGTAGCGTCTGTATAGGATGGCGATATCTCACTGGGCTGAGCCTTTAACCTTAAAATCTAAACCTGATCAAAGGCCAAAGTATATAGGTCTGCTGATTGCAGGGATTTTAATGGGGGTGTGGCCTGCTTGGCCCTTGGCTTGGGTGGCGCTAGTACCTCTTTGGTTGATGATCCATCGAGGGATAGGACTGCGCCACAGTGCTTTATGCGCGCTGATTTGGGGTGTGGGTTATCACGGCACCATGTTGGAGTGGGTGCTGCACTTGCATCCTATGATGTGGTTGGGAATACCGTGGTTAGGAAGTGTTGCGATCGCACTCTTTGCCTACACGTTTGTCACGCTTTGGGGAGCCGGGATCGTCATTACTTGGGCCATGGGGATGGCGGCCCTAAATCGAGTCGCGACTTTGGGTAATGCTGGTCGAATTTTTGTGGGTACAGCTCTATGGTGCGGTGTTGAGGCACTGTGGAGCATGGGCCCACTATATTGGACGTCTTTAGCAATTACCCAGAGCCCCGGCAATTTGGTAATTGTTCATTTAGCTCGGCTATCAGGGCATTTGACAATTACGGCGGCTATTGTGGCGGTGAATGGGATATTGGCAGTAGCTGCGGCAAAAATCTGGCAACGGAGTGCTGACTATCGTCGCTGGTTGGTGATGGCGCTGGGGGTTTTTGCGATCGCGCACCTCATTGGCTGGGGTCTTTATCAGCAACCTTTGCAAGACCAATCGGCAGAAGCCATCAAAGTGGGTGTGATCCAGGGAAATATCCCGAGTCGAGAAAAGCTAACGCTGTCAGGTCTTCGTCGTGCTGATGACCGTTACCTAAGTAGCTATCGGCAGCTAGTCGCTACAGGTGTGGATGCTGTCCTAACGCCGGAGGCTGCCATCCCTACCATCTGGAACCCAGATACAAGTGTCTTTGGTGAAGCCGTAGCCCAAACAGGCATTCCCCTATGGTTGGGCACGTTTACCAAAGCACCCGATAAACCCACCTATCTTCACCAAAGTCTGCTGGCAATTTCTCCTAGAGGAACTACTCAGTACAACAAAATCAAATTAGTTCCTCTGGGAGAATATATTCCGCTGGCATCTGTTTTGGGCAATTTAGTACGTCAGCTTTCGGCCATTGGCACCAATTTGCTCCCAGGCCAGCTGGACCAACAATTTGAAACATCCCTGGGGCAGGCGGCAGTGGGCATTTGCTATGACTCTGCCTATGGTTGGATCTTTCGTCATCAGGTGCGTCAGGGAGGCCAGTTTATTCTCACCGTATCCAATAACGATCCCTATCCGCCTCGCATGATGGCACAACACCATGGGCAGGATGTTATTCAAGCGATTTCGACAGATCGTTGGGTAGCGCGGAGTACGAATACGGGGTTATCATCTGTGGTAGATCCCCATGGACGAGCGCAATGGATGTCAGAGCCGATGACCTTTGACACCCAAGTGGAAACTATTTATCGACGTAATACACAGACACTATATGTACAGTGGGGGACTTGGTTGGTGCCTGTGTTGCTATTAGCCAGCACTGGATGGATGTTATGCTTGCTAGCATTGCCCTAACTGAGCTATGGGACTATTTCTGCATGCCCCATCAGAGTTGACGGTAGGTGATTCCGCGACTTCTATACCTCGTTATACATACACGGCTCAGTGTTCCGAAACAGATGTTGTCTGGCAGGTACCTCGCACGGGTGAAATTGAGTCAATCGCTAGGGGGCTAATGCAATGTCTTGTCACCGCACCTGAGTATCTGTCAGAAGGTAACTTATACGGTGTGCTCCTGGTACAGACAGCAACCGGTGATAAGGGGGTGCTTAAGGGGTTCTCCGGAGTGATGGATGGTCGAGGTCAAGTGTCGGGTTGGGTGCCTCCATTATCTAATCAGGCTCGAATAGCGCTCATTGAAGATCAAACTTTGGCGACGCTTGACCAGCTAAAACGTGAGCTGATTATCCTTGACCAGTTGCCCATACGCATGACTTATCAGCAAGTGTTACAGGGCTATGAGGTCCAAGTAAAGCAGCTAAAAGTAAGGCATCGTAAGAGAAAACTGGGGCGCGATCGCAAACGCACCCACTATTACAGCACCTTACAAGGAGATACCCTTACCAATGCCCTCAATGAACTCAAGCGAGAGAGTCAACAAGATAGCCTTGAACGCCGTCGCTTGAAGCAGGAGCGTGATCGGGCACTCGCATCTCTTATTGAGGAAATTACCCAAGTCGATCAACAAATACAGAAACTCAAACAGCAGTACAGTACACTTTCTCGGCAATGGCAGGTCCAAATGCAAGTTGCTTATGCAACTGAAAGATTGGGAGAAGGCGAAGTCTTGTTGGAAAGAGCTATAGATAGCGGTATTTTTAGTTCTTCTCTGGAGCAAGTCTGCCAACGGGCTGCTGCCAAACTTTTACATTACGCAGTTACCCATGCTTTACAGCCTCTTGCCATGGCAGAGTTTTGGTGGGGAGAGCCAAAAGAAGATTTCTATACAGGACAATTTTATGGGGCTTCCCCTAAAGATTGCCAAATCCTGATGCGCATTGCGCGGATGCCGGTGAAACCGATATTAGTAGCGGAGGCTGTGCCTCTTCCTATTCTCTATCAAGATGATGCGATAATTGTGGTCGACAAACCTGCGGGTTTGCTGTCGGTTCCGGGGCGCAGACATGATCTCCAGGACAGCGTGCTGAGTCGTTTTCGTTATCAGTTGCCTGATTATGACTTTTTGCAAGTTGTTCATCGTCTGGATCAGGCCACATCTGGTATTTTAGTCCTAGCAAAATCTCCCAGTGCCCATAAAGAATTAGGCCGACAGTTTGCTAAACATCAGGTACATAAAACCTATGAGGCTATTCTCAGTTGTCCAATTGGTAAGACGGCTGGTGTGATTGATTTACCGCTTTGGGGTAACCCTGATGAGCGACCTAAACAATCTGTGAATATAGAATACGGAAAACCTAGCGTGACCCACTTTGAAGTGTTGCAAACAGGCAACCACCCCAGGGTGAAGTTTATGCCTCAAACAGGTCGAACACATCAGCTACGGGTTCATGCAGCCTCTCCTCAAGGCCTGAATTCGCCCATTTTAGGAGATTCGTTATATGGTGAGGTAAACCAGACAAAGCGCTTGCACTTGCATGCTACATCGCTACAGTTTATTCATCCGGTTACGCAAAAGCGATTGCAGTTTAGGTGTGAATTGCAATTTTAGATAATCTGATTGGACTGTGGATGTGAATTAGCAGCAATTCAATCAATTCAAATGTACTATATATTAATATAAGGTAAGGCTCTATTGGAGGTGTCAGGATATGAAGCTCAGGGTCTTGCTAGGGGCCGCGATGCTGTTGATGACTCTAGTTTTTGTGGTGGAAGCATTACCATCGGGAAAGCTCCAAATGACACAAGATAGTATCCAAACTCTAAATCAGATGGGTCTTTTGAACGAAGCCACCTATCAAGAGCTAAGAGCAGCTTTAGCACAAGGCTACGATAAATCACGCGCTGCTATTTTACAGCGTATGGCTGACGACTTGAGTCAACGCAGTTTAGGCGGATATAGACTCGATCTAGGAGTGGAGTCTGGTTATGCAGATATCCTGATGTCAGTGGATGAGGTGGAGCAGCTACGCCATTTAATGGATCGGTTAAATGCTACAGAGGGGCCTAGTGAAGATGATTTGCAGCAATTACAGAGTTTCTTTGAACAGTTGACTGCTAGGCAGAACTCTCATGTAAATGATTTAGAGGAGCGGCTATACCACTTGTTAAACCAGCTGAATACAGCTGATTTACTTACCGAGAGAGTTTACCGTCAGCTACACTCACAGATTGATTCCGAAGAAATTGCTTCGGAACTTGCCCTGCATCAACAGGCGGCAAGCTGGATGAGTCTAGACGAACAGCTCTCAGCTGAGATACTAGCTCCCGAACTTGAAAACTTTAATGCTGCAGAGATTCTCTCTGAAGAAAATCATACAAAGCTGACAGAAGCACTGAGACAGGAGGAAATTGCTCATCCCATCCAATTTCTCAACTATTACAACAGAGCATTACTCATTGACCTGCGCAGTTATTCTAAACAGCCAGAAGATTACCTCCTAGCCATACATAATGCTGTTGCAGAAATGCTACTGAAAAATGATGTAGTTGATACGCCTATTGACAACTTTGAGGTCCAGTTGGAAGTCAACGAAGAGTCTAGAGTGATTTTAGAAGCTTATAGGAGATTAGCAGAGTCAAGCGAACATGGTGATCGCTATCGACCTTTAGCTAATGACGACTCTTTGTATTACGATGCGATTTTATCAGCAAAAGTAAATGATCGTACTTACTATCAACGAAATTCCTACGGAGGAAATCCTGAAGGACCTAATGACTCTTACAGAGTTACACCTGAAGACATTACTAAACTCTTTAACAAAGTTCTGTATGATCAGGCATCTCCCTATCGAGTTTATAGTGTTTCTAATTTTGGACCAACGTTTGGGGATTCGACTGAACTTGCCCTTAAAGGGTGACAGCGTAGCTATAAAGCATGTTCCATAAGGGACAGAGCGAGAAAACCCCGTTGAAAATAGAGCCGTTTATTCGGTTTGAGAGCGATCAACTTCAAGGCCGAATCAGCCCATATAT